>CAYJQA010000192.1:0-3629 GCA_964372065.1 uncultured Litorilinea sp. | reverse complement strand
GTTGCAGCCGCAGCCGCGACGGCTCCCGGATGACAGGCGCGGCATACCAGGAAGCGAAGATCGGCGCGGCCGGAAAGGCCGCGTGAACGGCATGCAGCCCGCCGATCACATCTTCGTGGCTGTGGGTCAGCACGACAGTTTCCACTTTGACCTGCTGCAAGGCATGGACCAACTGGCCCGCCGTGCAGGCCGGCCCGGTGTCGATCAGCAGCCCATCCACCCAATAGGCGGTGGACCACATGAGCGGCCGCCCCAGCACCGCACGCGCCATGCGAATAGCGACCACCGGCCCATGTCGTTCAACGTGGATCATCGTCTGACTCGCTTGCTCTCCAGCCCATCACCCGCGGGGCGACACCGGCGCGCCGCCGCCGTTCTGCCCCGACCACCCGGCGGCCAACCGCGCCGCCCCATCCGTCAGGCGGGCGACCACCTCCGGCGGAATCTTCGCCATGCGCCCGTCCAGGTCCACACAGATATGCTCGCTCATGCCGGTAGCCAGCAGGTCGTCCCCGCGGCGCACCTCATAGCTAAATGCCACCTGACGGCTGCGCAGCCGCGCCAAACGGCTGACCACCGTAACCGTCTCGCCGAAGCGGGCCGCGGTGCGATACTCCACCTGGATGCCGGTCACCGCAAAGTGATGCCCGCCCGCGGCGACCTCCGCATAGGGCATCCCTGCGGCCTCCATCCACGCCACCCGGCCCGCCTCGAACCAGATCACATACGCGCCGTGATGGACGACGCCCATCAGGTCCGTTTCGGCAAAGCGCACCGGAATCGCCAGCGGCACCGCGGCGTCGGGCGCGCCCTCTATGTCTGTCCGCGCGGCGACCATGAGGCTAGATGTTGATGGAGTGGCCCTCGACGACGTGGGCCGCTTCCATGATCACTTCGCTCAGGGTCGGATGGCTGTGCACCGTGCGCGCAATCTCCGCCGGTGTGACCTCCATGAACTGCGCCAGGCTCAACTCGGGCAGCAGTTCAGTCACGCCCGACCCCACCAGGTGCGCGCCCAGGATCTCGCCATACTTGGCGTCGGCGATGATCTTGACAAAGCCGACCCGTTCGGCCAACGCCTGCGCCTTGCCGTTGGGCATAAACGGGAACTTGCCCACCTTGATCTCGTGGCCGCGCTCTTTGGCCTGGGCCTCGGTCAGCCCCAAGCTCGCCACCTGCGGGTGGCAGTAGGTCGCACGCGGGAGCATGATGTAACGGTCCGCGGGGATCGGTACGGTCTCCACCCCCGCGATGGTTTCCGCCGCGACCAACGCCTGCGCGCTGGCGACGTGCGCCAGGGCGAGCTTGCCCGTGCAGTCGCCAATGGCGTAGATGTGCGGCACGTTGGTCCGCATCACGTCGTCAATCTCGATCATCCCGCGCTTGTCCAACGCAACGCCCGTCTTGTCCAGCCCGGCCTTGTCCGTGTTGGGCAGGACGCCGGTTGCGATGAGCACCTTGTCGGCCTCCAGCGTCTCGGTGGCGTCGGTCTTGAGATTCTTGACCGTCACCTTGACGCCGCTCTTGGTGCGCTCGACCTTCTCCGTGCGCGTGCTGATCATGACCTTGATACCGCTCTTCTGGAAGGCCTTGCTGACCTCGGTCGCGCATTCAGGGTCCTCCAGCGGCAGCAGTTGGTCGAGCATCTCGACCACGGTCACGTCCGCGCCATAGGAGTGATAGACATAGCTGAACTCCATGCCGATCGCGCCCGAGCCGACCACGACAATCTTCTTGGGAATCTCACTCAGCACCACCGCATCGCGGTACTGGAGCACCCGCTCACCGTCAAGGTCGATGCCGGGCAGCCCGCGCGCCCGCGCGCCCACCGCGACGATGAAGTTGGCCGCTGTGACGGTGCGCGGCTTGGCGTCGGGCTTGAACTCCGAAGGCGTCACCTGGATGGTGTGGCTGTCCGTAAAGACGCCGTGTCCCTCGATCACCTCGACCTTGTTCTTGCGCATGAGGAAGGCGACGCCTTTGGTCTGGCGCTCGACGATTTCGCGGCTGCGCTTGATGGCCGCGCCCCAGTCCACGGTCAGGTTGTCAAACGTGAAGCCAAAGCTCTTGGCGTTGTGCAGCGTCTCCAGCACCTCGGCGTTGTGGATCAGCGCCTTGGTGGGGATGCAGCCCCAGTTGATGCACACCCCGCCCAACGTCTCGCGCTCGACGACGGCCGTCTTCTGGCCCAGTTGCGCCGCGCGAATGGCCGCAACATAACCGCCCGGCCCCCCGCCGACGACGATCACATCAAAATCGTAGGTGCTCATGTCGTTCCTCCAGGGGGAGGCGAGGTCTCACGCAAAGTCGCCAAGCCGCAAAGTTGAGGGAAGAGGCTGTCATGCTTCGCTGCGCTTCTAAGGACACGCGGATCGTAGGTGCGGTTTTCCAACCGCACGAGTCGCCCCGGCGGCCAGGAGACCGCCGCTACGAAAATCGTCATGTCCTCTCGTTCTGAGCGCCGGAACCCGGCGTGGGATACTCAGCATGACAATGCCAGCCCTTTTTGGACGGTCGCTTTGCGCCCTTGCGACTTTGCGTGAGACTCTCTTTTCCCCTTTGTGTGAGTTTTGCGTTGAATATCGACTAGCCCGCGTCCGCCAGCCAGTCCACCAGACGGTTCACTACTTGCGTCATAAACGCATCGGCGGCCGCGCCGTCCAACACGCGATGATCAAAGGTCAAGCTCAAATAGCACATGGGCCGGATCACGATGGCGTCGTCGGCGCTGGGCAGCAGCGATGGCCCGCGGCTGCGGACCACGGGCCGCTTGACAATCGCCCCCACGCCGAGAATACCCGCTTGCGGCTGATGCAGAATCGGCGTCCCCAGCAGACTCCCGCCGACGCCGTGATTGGTGATGGTGAACGTGCCGCCGTGCGTCGCAGCGGGCGTCAGGTCGCCGCGGCGGGCCTGCTCGGCCACGTCGTTGACCGCCCGCGCCAACCCGGCCAGCGTGCGCTCGTCCGCATCGCGAATCACCGGCACGATCAGCCCGTCGCCCAGGCTCACCGCCACGCCGATATGCACGCGCCCGAGCAGCACGATCGCGGACTGCTCACCCGCCTCGTGAAAGCGCGCATTCATGGCCGGGACGCTGCGCAGCGCCTGCGCTGCCGCGGCCACAAAATAGGGCGTATAGGTCAGCCGTACCCCGCGGCGGGCATACTCCTCTTTGTGCGCCTCACGATGGCGCACCACCGCGGTCATGTCCGCCTCAAAGACCGTGGTCACGTGGGGACTGGTGCGCTTGCTCTGCACCATGTGCTGGGCGATGGCCCGGCGCATGGCCGTCAGCGGCTGCCACACCTCGTCCGCAGTGGCTTCCCCCGCGACGACCGGTGCGGACGTTGCCACCGCCGCGGCCGCCTGCACGTGGCGCAGCACGTCCTGCTTGCTCACGCGGCCGTGCAGCCCTGTCCCCGTCACCTGCGCCAGGTCGACGCCATGCTCGGCCACCAGCTTCGCCACTACCGGGCTGACAAAGCCGCGCCCCACCGGACGTTCGCCGGGTTCAGCCGCGACAGCCGGGACCGGTGCGACAACAGCCTGGGGGGCGGCCTGGGCGGCCGCGGGCGGCGCGACGGCGGGCTGCTCGCCCGGCTTGCCCACATAGCCCAGTACCGTCC
>CAYJQA010000191.1:7264-9194 GCA_964372065.1 uncultured Litorilinea sp. | reverse complement strand
GTCAACGGCAAGCCGATGGATCTGGAAGTCATCGACGACGTGACCATCAAGCTCAAGTTTGACGGACCAAACGGTCTGGCTGAGACGGTGGGGTTGGCCTTCCACGGCAATCAGTGGCCGCTGGGCTTTGAGCGCTTCGGCTTCTTTGCCCCGCGTCACTATCTGGAGCAGTTCCACCCCAAGCACAACGCGGAGATCACCGACTACGCGGTCTTTGAGGAAAAGGCGTTTGATTTCAACATCGAGCGCCCGGTCATGACCGCCTGGCGGATCACCGAGTATGAGGCCGCCGCGACCGAGATGGTCGCCACGCGCAACCCGTACTACTGGAAGACCGACATCGAGGGCAACCAACTGCCCTATATTGACGAGATTCGCTTTGCCCTGGTCGAAGACAACGAGGCCATCAATATTATGGCGCTCGCCGGCGATATCGACATGCAGTCGCGTGGCATTGACTTCGCCAAGATCACCGTCTTCCAGGAGAATGCCGAGAAGGGCAACTACACCGTCGGTCTGTGGTCCAACGCCGCCGCGTCCCAGCAGACGTTCTTCCCCAACGAGAGCTACAGCGACCCGCAGTATCGTGCGCTCATGCAGGACCTGCGCTTCCGCCAGGCGCTCTCCCAGGCGCTGGACCGCGACCTGATGAACGAGATCGCGTATCTGGGCCAGGCCAAACCGCGCACCATCACCGTGGTGGATGCCTCGCCCTACTTCCAGGCCGACATCGAGAACCTCTACGGCGTCTATGACCCGGATGCGGCCAAGGCGTTGCTGGACGAGATCGGGCTGCCCGTAGGCAGCGACGGCTTCCGCACCTTTGAGGATGGGACGACCATCGAGTTGGTCGTCGAGAATCAGGACAGTGGGCCGCAACTGGACATCATCGAGCTGGCCGCCGAAGCCTGGAACGCCATTGGTCTCAAGACTACGGTCAAGACCATGACGCGCGACATTTACTGGCCGCGCGCCACGGGCAACGAAGTCATGATCGCCACCTGGGGCACCGACCGCGGTCTCGTGCCGATGGTCGATCCCATCTACCAGTTCCCCTTCGACGAACGCTCGTGGATGGCACCCTCCTTTGGCATTTGGTACAAATCCGCAGGTGCGCAGGGCGAGGAACCGACGCCGGAGTTCAAGGCGGCGATGGATCTCTATGACCAGTATCGCACCAGCGTGGATGCTGCCGAGCAGGTTGAGATCGGCAAGCAACTTGTCCGCATGGCGACCGAGAACCTGTGGGCCATCGGCACCGTCGGCATGGCTCCGACCCCCGTGATCGTCAAGAATGACTTCAAGAATGTGATCATGGACCAGAGCTTTGTGTCCGACTGGATCATCATGGCCCCGGGCACGCAGGACCCGAGTCACTACTACTTCGACCGCTAATCGTTTGCTCCATATGGGGTGCGCTCGCCGTCGGTGGGCGCACCCCGCCCTCTGTTGAGGAGAAGCTGCTTTGCTCGCCTATGTCGCCCGTCGCCTCTTGGCGATGATCCCTCTCCTCTTGTTGGTGTCCGTCATCACTTTCACCATCATTCAGTTGCCGCCGGGCGACTACTTCACCAGTCTGCAGGCGTCCATTGCCGAGACCGGCGGCGGCCAGGATGCGCGCACCTTTGAGATTCTGCGCATCCGCTACGGGCTGGACCAGCCCATGTATCTCCAGTATCTACGCTGGATTCAAGGGTTCCCCGAAGGCGATTTTGGCTGGTCGTTGGAGTGGAACAGCCCCGTGTGGCCGCTGGTCAGCAGTCGTTTGAGCTATACGATCCTGTTGGGCGTCCTCTCGCTGCTAATCACCGTCACCTATGCCATTCCGGTGGGCATCTATTCCGCCACGCGGCAATACACTGCCGGCGACAACCTGCTTTCGTTCGTGGGCTTTCTGGCGTTGTCGCTGCCCGGCTTTTTGCTGGCGCTG
>CAYJQA010000191.1:6878-7254 GCA_964372065.1 uncultured Litorilinea sp. | reverse complement strand
TGTGGCTCTTTATCGGCGCGCTCGTGCTGCGGATCGATGTGGGCGGCGTGCTGGCCGAAGAATTTCGCGACACCCCCCTTAACGCGGCAAAACTGCTCGACTATTGGAACCATCTTTGGCCGCCGGCGCTCATCTTGGGCCTCGCCAGCACCGCGCAGTTGCAGCGCATTATGCGCAGCAGCCTGCTCGACGTCATGGGCCAGCAGTACATTACGACGGCGCGCGCTAAAGGGCTGAAGGAAAATGAGGTCATCTGGAAATATGGCGTGCGCGTCGCCATCAACCCGCTGATCAGCGTGCTGGCGCTGGAGATTCCCAAGATCATCTCCGAATCGGCGCTGGTGGGGATCGTCATGTCGCTGCCCACCACCGGCCC
>CAYJQA010000191.1:3750-6868 GCA_964372065.1 uncultured Litorilinea sp. | reverse complement strand
CTGTTCTTGCGCGCGCTGCAAACGCAGGACATGTACTTGGCCGGGACGTTCCTGCTCTTTATGACGCTGATTCTGATGTTCGCCAACTTGCTGGCGGATGTGATGTTGGCCGTCGTCGACCCGAGGATTGTCTACAAATGACCACTTCGTACCAATCCGGTTCGCTGCAAACCGACCAGCTCTATGAGTATTATCGCGACCTGGACCGTCGCCGCGCCGCCACGTTGGGCGAGGTAGACACTGAGGCCGCCGAAGCCGCCGCGGGCGCGGCCGCCGACGATGCGCGCTTTGCCCTCTCGCAATGGCGGCTCATGGCGCGCAAGTTTGTGCGCAATCGGGCGGCGTTGGTGGGCGGTGTGGTGATTGTCCTGTTCTACCTCGGCGCGCTCTTTGCCGATTTTCTAGTCCCCTACACGCTAACCACGCGCCACCGCGAGCGCATCTATCTCCCGCCCCAGAGCATCCAGTTTTTTGACGAGGGCAAATTTGCGCCCTTTGTCTATGGCGTCAAGCTGGAGATTGACCAGGTCTCCTTCCGCAAACACTACACGCGTGATGCAGCGACGAAGTACCCGGTGCGTCTCTTTGTGCACGGCGAGCCGTATAAGGCGCTGGGGCTGTTTGAGAGCGACCGCCATCTTTTTGGGGCCGAAGACGGCGGCGTGATCAATCTACTCGGCACGGACCGCCAAGGCCGCGACATGCTGACGCGCATCTTTCTGGGCAGCCAAATCTCGCTCACGATTGGTTTTGTCGGCGTCCTTCTGAGCCTCACCTTTGGCACGGTCCTGGGTGTGGTGTCCGGTTTCTTTGGCGGGTGGGTGGACGACCTGATCCAGCGCACCATCGAACTGGTGCGTTCGTTCCCGTCCATCCCGCTGTGGATGGCGCTGTCGGCCGCGGTGCCGGTCCACTGGCCGCCGCTGCAGGTCTACTTTGCGGTCACGTTGATCCTCTCGCTGATCGGGTGGACGTGGCTGGCGCGCCAGCTGCGCGGCAAGATTCTCTCCTTGCGCCATGAGGATTACATTTTGGCCGCCCAACTGCTGGGGGCGAGCAACGGCCGCATCATCTTCAAGCACCTGATCCCGGCGTCCATCGGCCATATCATCGTGGTCTCGACCCTCTCCATGCCGTCCATGATTCTGGCCGAAACCGCGTTGAGCTTCTTGGGGCTTGGCTTGCAGCCGCCCATCACCAGTTGGGGCGTGCTGCTGCAAGAGGTGCAGGATATCCAGTCCATTGCCCTCTATCCCTGGGTCTTTACGCCGGTATTGTTTATCGTTCTAGCCATCCTGGCCTTTAACTTCCTCGGCGACGGGCTGCGCGATGCCGCAGACCCCTATACGCGCTGAGCAGGCCGCCACGGAAAATCGGGTCCGCATGGCCTCTGTTCAACCCAACGACGATTATTTGTTGCGGATCGAAGAACTCCGCACCTACTTCGACACCCTGGATGGCGCGGTGCGCGCCGTGGATGGCGTCTCGTTCAGCATCCGGCCCGGCCAGACGGTGGGGTTGGTGGGCGAGTCGGGCTGCGGTAAGAGCGTGACCGCATCGTCGGTGCTGCGGCTGCTGCCCAAGCGCACCAGCCGCATTGTCAGCGGCGAGATCCTCTTCCGCCGCCGCGACGGCGACACGGTGGACATGGCGAAACTCAACCCGGACGGCACGGTCATCCGCAGCATCCGCGGCAACGAGATCTCCATGATCTTCCAAGAGCCGTTGACCTCGCTGTCGCCGGTCTACACGGTCGGCTCGCAGATTGCCGAGGCCGTGGCGCTGCACCAAGCGGTGAGCAAGCGCGAGGCGCGCGAGCGCAGCATCGAGATGCTGGCGCAGGTGGGCATCCCCAACCCGGCCCAACGGTTTGACGAGTATCCGCACCAGTTTTCGGGCGGGATGCGCCAGCGCGCCATGATCGCGATGGCGCTGTCGTGCCAGCCGCGGCTGCTCATTGCCGACGAGCCGACCACCGCGCTGGATGTGACCATCCAGGCGCAAATCTTAGAACTGATGAAACAGCTTCAGGATGACCTGGGGATGGCGATCCTGATCATCACCCACGACCTGGGCGTCATCGCCGAGATGGCCGACACGGTGGCGGTGATGTATTTGGGCAAGATCGTGGAAAGCGGTGATGTGCGCACCATCTTCAAGCGCCCGCTGCACCCGTACACGGTCGGTCTACTGCGCTCGGTCCCGCAGTTGGGCAGCCGCGCCAAAGAACGGCTGACGCCCATCCCCGGCAGCGTGCCCGACCCGTTTGCGATCATCTCCGGGTGCGCCTTCCATCAGCGCTGCCCCGCGCCCAAGACGGCCGCGTGTCGCGGCGAGATCGAACTCACGGAAGTGGAGCCGGACCATTTCGTGCGCTGCACGTTGTATTGAGATTCTGTCAGGCTGAGCCGCGCGCAGCATCCCCTTCCGGCCATATGGCGAGGACAAGGGGATGCCTCGCTTTGCTCGGAATGACACAAGCCTTTATCTGACCTTTGCGTCTTGGCGTGAGACGCCTTCTCCCATCAGCGGTGGAGAGTCATGGCAGCCCAGAATCTTCTCGAAGTCCATAACCTGAAAAAGCACTTTCCCATCACTAAAGGCTTCCTGCGGCGCGTCGTGGGCCACGTGCGCGCGGTGGATGGGGTAGACCTCTTCGTCAAGGCCGGCGAGACGTTGGGCCTGGTGGGCGAGTCGGGGTGCGGCAAGACGACCACGGGCCGGCTCATCCTGCGCGCGCTGGAGCCGACCACCGGCGAGATTCTCTATCGCCAGGGCGAAACGCTGATGGACATTGCCAAGCTCAAAGGCCCCGCGCTCAAGTCCTTGCGCCGCGAGATGCAGATCATCTTCCAGGACCCCTTCTCGTCGCTCAACCCACGCATGACGGTCTTTGACATCCTCAGCGAGCCGCTGGTCATCCACGGCGAGAAGAGCCAAGATAAGCTGCGTTCCCGCGTGCACGAACTGCTGGAGATGGTGGGGATGCGTGCCCAGCACATGAACCGCTACCCCTATGCCTTTAGCGGCGGGCAGCGCCAACGCATCGGCATCGCCCGCGCGCTCGCCGTCGAGCCGCGGATGCTTATAGCCGCCGCGCCGGTCTCCCCGCAGGATG
>CAYJQA010000191.1:0-3740 GCA_964372065.1 uncultured Litorilinea sp. | reverse complement strand
GCGCCCAGGTGATCAACTTGTTGGAGGATCTGCAAAAGGATTTCGGGCTGACCTACATCTTTATCGCGCACGACCTGTCGGTGGTGGAGCACATCAGCGACCGCGTGGCGGTGATGTACTTGGGCAAGATCGTCGAACTCGCCAACGTGAACGACCTCTTCAAAACGCCGCATCACCCCTACACCGAGGCGCTGATGTCGGCGGTGCCCAACCCGGACCCGGACGTGCGCAAGCAGCGCATCATGCTCACCGGCGACGTGCCCAGCCCGGCCGCGCCGCCGCCCGGCTGCAAGTTTCACCCGCGCTGTCGCTATGCCCAGGCCATTTGCAGCCAAGAGGAACCGGCGCTGGTCGAGGTCGCGCCGGAGCATTTCACCGCTTGCCATTTTGCCGCCGAACTCAGCCTGGTCGGCGTCGCGGAACCGGTCGCCGCGTAACTAGGCCGGCGGGCAGCGGAACCTCCTGCGACGTCGCTGGACCAAGCAGGGTTTTGAGATGACACGCAAGATTTGGTCCTGGCGCGACGAGGACGTTTTGTGTTGCGTAGGGTTATTACGGAGGCCGGATCAAACTACTCAGAGCTAAGAAGGGGAAATCCGCGTGAAGGCAATTGTCGCTACCGCTTACGGTGCGCCAGAAGTTCTTCAACTTGCAGACGTGGTCAAACCCACCCCCAAGGACAACGAAGTCCTGGTCAGAGTCCACGCCGCGGTCGTGACGGCCGCGGATTGCGCCTTTCGCAAGGGCGAGCCGTTTATCGTCAAACTCATCTATGGCCTCGGTAAACCCAGGCTTGCGATCCAGGGCGTCGAGTTTGCGGGTGAGGTGGAGGCAGTGGGCAGAGATGTGCGACTCTTCCGGACGGGTGACCGGGTGTTTGGGATGAGTCCCGACAAATTCGGCGCCTATGCCGAGTATATCTGTCTGCCGGAGGACAAGCCACTAGCCGTCATGGCGGACGGGGTGGCCTATGCAGACGCCGTGGGCATCTGCGATGGCGCCACCACGGCCTTGACGTTCCTGCGCGACATCGCTAAGGTCCAGCCCGGCCAGAAGGCGCTTGTCAACGGCGCATCCGGTGCGGTGGGGACCTATGCGGTGCAGCTTGCGAAGCACTTTGGGGCAGAGGTGACCGGGGTGTGTAGTACTGCCAATGTGGACCTGGTGAAGTCGTTGGGCGCCGACGCGGTCATAGACTACACCCAGCAAGACTTTACCCACATGGGCCGGACCTATGACGTGATCTTCGACGCCGTGGGCAAAAGCTCGTTCTCTCGCTGCAAAGGCTCGCTTACGTCGCGGGGTGTCTATCTCACGACCATGCCGACGTTGGCAATCCTGCCGCAGATGGTGTGGACGTCGGTAGGCGGCGGCAAGCAGGCAAAGTTCGCGGCTGCAGGTCTCATGCAAAACAAGGATAATCTCGCTTTCATCATGGATCTGGTGGCAGCAGGGACGATCAGGGCCGTCATTGACCGGCGCTATCCGCTAGACCAAATCGCTGAGGCGCATCGGTATGTGGACCAAGGACACAAGAAAGGCAATGTCGTCATCGCTGTGGCGTCCAATGGGCAATAACGCGGTGACGTGCCCAGCCTGGCCGCGCCGCCGCTAGGCCCAGGCCATCTGCAGCCAGGAAGAACTCGCGCTGACGGAGATCGCGCCGGAACATTTCGCCGCCTGCCATTTCGCTGCGGAACTCAGCCTGGTCGGCGTCGCGGAACCGGCTGTGGTATAGTCGCAGAGTAGAGCATCCCACGCAGAGCCGCCAGACCAAGCAACAGCGAAAGCACGGTGCAACATAATGAAAGCGATCGTCTATCACACCTATGGGTCGCCCGATGTCCTCAAACTCGCAGAGGTCCCCAAGCCGGTCCCAAGCGACGATGGGGTCTTGATCAAAGTCCATGCGGCCTCCCTGAATGCAGCCGACTGGCGGCTCATGCGGGCGGATCCGTTCTTGGTGCGTTTACAACCCGGGTGGCTGTTCAAGCCAAAGGACACGATCCTCGGCGTTGACATCGCGGGACGGGTGGAAGCGGTCGGCCGCAACGCAACGCAGTTTCAGCCAGGTGATGAGGTCTATGGGGACCTATCCCTGTGTGGTCATGGCGGCTTTGCCGAGTATGTAGCCGTTCCCGAAAACGCCGTGGCGTTGAAACCGGCCAACCTGACGTTCGAGGAAGCCGCGGCCGTCCCCCTGGCGGGAGTCACCGCGCTGCAAGGTCTGCGCGATAAAGGGCAGCTTCAGCCCGGGCAGAAGGTTCTGATTAACGGCGCGTCCGGCGGGGTGGGTACGTTCGCCGTGCAGATTGCCAAGGCGCTCGGCGCTGAAGTCACGGCCGTGTGCAGCACGCGCAATGTGGACCTGGCGCGCTTGCTGGGGGCAGACCACGTCATCGATTACACGCAGGAAGATTTCACCAAGAATGGGCAGCAGTATGACCTGATTCTGGCGGTGAGCGGATACAATCCGATCTCCGCGTATCAGCGGGCGCTGACCCCGAAAGGTAATTACGTCATGGTTGGCGGTACAGGCGCCCAACTCTTTCAGGCTTTGGCTCTTGGTCCCTGGAAGTCGAGGAGCGGGAGCATCAAAATGGGAGCTTTAACGGCAGTACCAAGCCAGAAAGATTTGGTCTTGATGAAAGAGCTGCTGGAGGCCGGTAAGGTCGTCCCTGTCATCGACCGCCGCTACACGCTGCCTGAGGTCCCTGACGCCATCCGGTATCTTGAAGAAGGCCACGCCCGCGGCAAAATCGTCATCACCGTGGAACATCCAGACAACGCCTAACGCAGCGCGGCAGGTGCAGCGCATCATCGCGGCAAACGGGCCGGGTCATTCGGCAAAATACCAATCGGTTGTTCTCGATGCACGCGTTTCGAGCATGTGACCGGACAAATCCGGTGGGGGGATCTATTGTAAGAAGACCTAGAGGCGTGATCATTCAGTCACTTGCTCCACGGTTGTTTGGAAGGCAGTACAATGGAAGCCGCCGCTACTCCCAGTCAAGTCGTTCAAGATTTGATCGCCGGGAATGGACGATTCTTGAACGGAGAATCTCTCCATTCGCCACATTCTTCCTTGAGAAAGCTCAAGGAGTATGCAAAATCGGGGCAATCTCCCAAAGCCATCGTTTTGTGCTGCTCCGATTCTCGCGCCCCGGTCGAGATGATCTTCGACCAGGATATTGGGGACTTGTTCGTGATTCGCGTCGCAGGCAATGTTGTCGCGCCCTCGCTGGTCGGCAGCATCGAGTTTGCGACCAGCGCGTTTGGCACCAACCTGGTCTTGGTGATGGGCCATACGCAGTGTGGCGCGGTGACGGCCGCCCTGGATCACATCGAGAACGCGCAGGCGATCTCTTCCGAGAACATCCACGATATTGTCAGTCGCATCAAGCCGCATATCCTGTTCTTGACGCAAATGCAACAGAAACCACGCCAGGAAAAGTTGGCGCTGGCGGTCGAGGCCAATGTGCGGGCTTCCGTCAGTCAACTACAACATTCCAGCGCCTTGATCGAGCGCCTGGTCCACCAAGGAAAAATTGAAATTCACGGCGCGGTCCTCAACCTCGCCACGGGGCAGGTGGACTTTCTCCAGCCGTGAGCCGCGCGGCGTCCGCCGCCCCGATTGTGCCGTCTGCCGGTTTGACAGGAGGGTCAACCCTATCGCATAACGGGAAAGTAGAGATCAGAAATTAGATCCCAGACGCTAAAACTGGTTTGAAAGCTTGCTT
>CAYJQA010000190.1:0-9215 GCA_964372065.1 uncultured Litorilinea sp. | reverse complement strand
CCCCTTACCCCCCCGGGGGGGCTTCCCGGGGGGGGGGGCGGCGCGCCCCCCCCCCCCCCCCCCGCTCCTTTTGCCACGCCGACGCGGGTTTTACGGTCGCGGAAGCAAGCATCGTCAAGTTGGCTTTGCCGTCGCAGAAACAGGCCAGGCGTCCGTGATGCAGCGCCGGCGATTCGCCTATTCCGGCACCACAGCAATCGCGTCCATCTCGGCTAGGAAATCGGGGTGCGCCAACCCCGCTACAAACATAAACGAGATGGCCGGCGGATTGGGCCGGTTTCCCCACACACGCTGGAAGGCCGCATAGCCTACTTGCAGCGATTGTCCCTCGACAACGTAAAGGTTCCACTTGACGACATGTTCCAAGCGAGCATCGACAGCGGCCAATGCCGCTTGGATGTTGTGCAATATCTGCTCAGTCTGGGCCGCGAGGTCGCCTTTGCCGACAATGTGTCCCGCGGCGTCGACGGCATCCTGACCACCGACGTACACCGTCCTTACCGATCCGCTGACGACGACGACGTTGGTGAACGCCGCGTTGCGGTTCAGTGTCGCGGGATTGAGATATTGCACCTTGCCGCCGGCGGCGGTTGATCCGGTTGGTTGGGTCATCTATCGGTTCCTTCTAGTCAGAGTGTTGAATCCGGGGTCGGTGTCGCCTCGCCTCGGTCTAGTGTTGTAGCCCGGCCAGCAGCGCGTCGAGCCGGCTATAGGAGTCCTCGACGCCCTCCAACATGCCGGATTGCAGCGCGCCGTCACGGTCCGCCGGCGATTGATAGACGGCCTGCGAAGTGACCCGCGTGCGGCCGCCGGGCAGGGCGTCAAAGTGCGCCGTTTCAAGGGTGACATGGCCTTTTTCGGGTAGCCCCTCATACTCAAAGGTCTGGATGATACGCTCGGGCGCGGTGACCTCATGGAACACGCCGTGAAAGCCATGCGCCTGGCCGTCTTCGCCCTGATGGAGATAGCGCCACCGACCGCCACTGACCGGCTCAAACTGCGCAATGGTCATGGTCAGGCGGCTTGGCCCAAGCCACCGGACCAAGAGCTGCGGATCCGTGTAGGCTCGGAAGACCAGTTCGCGCGGCGCATCAAACTCCTGGATCATAATGAAATCGTGCTTGCCGGGTTCGGCCGTGATGTTTGTCTTGTTGGTTGTCTTGCTGGTTGCCATCGCGTGTTCTCCTCCGTAGTATCAAGGAACTGAGGTAAGCGTCATGCGCTGTGCGGAGGAGAGGTCGCCGGAAGGGCAAGCGCGCCAATAGAGTACCAGAACAAGCGTTCTGGGTCAAGCGCGGATATTGTGGCTCACCAACTGGCCGCGGCGAAAAACTCGCCCAGGAAGCGGCTGGGATGGGTCGCGAGGCGTTCTGTGTGGGAAAAGCCCGCGGCCGCGCTGAGCTTCGCCCACGTGCCGTACGACATGGGGTAGGGGACCCAGGTGTTGCCGCGGTCGGTGTTGTATTCCACCATCAGCAGCCGGCCGCCCGGCGCGAGATAGTCGCGGATCCGGCGCAGGACGGGCGACTTGTCCGCCACGAAATGCAGCGAGTTCGCCATGACGATGCCGTCCAGCGGGGGCAGCGCCAGCGGCCGCGTGAAGTCGCCGGTGAGCGTGTGCAGCGTGACGTCCGGGAAGTGGCGCGCCAAGCTGTCGGCCAGACGGCGCAGACGACCCGCGTCGCGGTCTACGGCATAGATCGTGCTGCCGGGGCCGATCAGATCGGCCAGCGCCAGCGTGAACGCGCCGTCGCCTGCGCCCAGGTCGGCCCAGACGCCGCCTGGTCCCGGCACGCCTCGGCGCAAGAGCGCCACATGGTCGGTATGGTCCATCGCTACTCACCCGTTTGTCGGTTGGCTTTGTGTTGCGACGTGCAGCGTTGCTACAATAGGGGCGCACACTTCACCCGACGCTTGCCCACACCAGCTTGGAGCATCTATGTACACGCTCGCCAATGACGCGCTTGCCGTCGAAGTCTTGGACCCCATCGCCGATCAGGGCCGCTTCGGTCCCCGCTACTGCACCGGCGGCTATATCTTTCAGATCACCGACGCCAAGCTTGGCCCGCTGATGACCGGGCCGACCTATCCCAACGATTTTAACTGGTTTGACGGCCAGGGCATTCCCGATGCCTTTCACCTTAGCCCGCTGCGCGAGCAGACCGCCACCGATGGGCTGGGGCTGATCCTGGGCATCGGCCTATGCGACCTGGCCGCGCGCGCGGTGCGCGAGTTCTGCAAGTGGGACGTGACGCAGCAGGGCGCATCCATCACCATGCAGACCGCGCAGGCGTATGGCGAGTTCGCCGTGGAGTTGACGCGCACGGTCACGCTGTCACACCGCACAGTGCGCTCGCACACACGGCTGATCAACCGCAGCAGCACGGTCATCCCGGTGCGCTGGTATCCGCATCCCTTCTACCCGCACCCGGACGGCGACGAGTTGATCAAGCTCAACCTTCCGGTGGCCGCGATCGATGACCCTGCCTATAGCCTGCTGGACAACGGCTTTATCGCCCGCAAAGGCTGGCCGTGGACCAAGGGCTATTTCCTGCCGCTGGACCACACAGCGTCCACGAACCTGGTGGTAGTGCAAAAGCACCCCAAGCTGGGACTGGTGGCCGCCGCGTGCAGCTATGCGCCCGCCTTCTTCCCCATCTGGGGCAACGCCAACACCTTCTCGTGGGAACCGTACCTGGAGCGCGGGGTCGGCGTCAACCAGGCCCTGACCTGGTGGATCGACTACGAGTTCTAGGCAGCCGTCTGCAAAGGTCTGCCCCGGCTGTCATGCTGAGGCCGCAGGTCGCAGCATCCTGGAGCGCCCACAGCAGGGGCAATCGCGTGGCGGGGATAGCCGGCGGCAGTCGTATGGGAGCCGGTTATGTTGACTAGCTGCTTGTAGGGGCGACCGACCGGGTCGCCCCTACGAGCCTGTCTGGTGAACCGGCAATTACTTCCGCGCCGGCTCGTAGATGAGCGCCGCAACGCCTGAACTGAGCGATCGTGTTTCCACAAGTTTGAGTGTCGCCGTGGTTCCCTCGGCAAAGAGACGCTTGCCTTTGCCCAGCACCACCGGGTAGACAAGCAGCCGGTAGCTATCCACCAGGTCATGCTGCATGAGGGTTTGCACCAGCGTGGCGCTGCCGTAGACCAGAATGTCCTGACCCTCCTGCTGCTTGAGCTTGGTGATTTCCGCCACGACATCGCCTTTGATCAGCCTTGAGTTGTTCCACTCCACCTTGTCCAGCGTCGTTGACACCACGTATTTGGGCATGCCGTTGATGCGATCTGCCCCTTCATCCTTGCTCTCCGGCCAGGCTGCGGCAAACCCTTCATAGGTCACGCGTCCCAAGAGCAAGACATCGGTGGTCGCATCCTCTTCGACCTTGAAGTTGCTGACGTCGTCGTTCCAGTAGGGAAACGTCCAGTGTGGATCCTCGACGACGCCATCCAGCGACATGAACTCGGTAACCACTATTTTACGCATTCTGCATCTCCTTTGTGTGGGCTATGATCGCGTGTGTGGCCATACTGTCGGCCGTCCGGTTACTCATCGCCGGCCATCATAGCGCAGCGCAAACGGTATCGTCTTGAACAAAAACGACATCTATGCGGATTCGCTGAGAATGCTGAGCGGGTGTCGCTGACGAATGAGTTGAGCTGGCGTCTGCCCGATCAGACGCTTTAGCGCACGCGTCAGATGCGGCTGATCGGCATAGCCGGCCTGCTCCACAGTGTCGAGGATCGAGACGCCTTGTTGAAGGAGCGCCGCCGCCTGCTGGGCGCGTTGGATTTGGCAAACCGCGCCGTGGGTCAACCCCGTCGCGCGCAAGAAACGACGCTGGACGGAACGCACTGAGAGGTCGTGCGACTGCCCCTGTAACGCGGCTTCAACGATGGGTTCATGGGCCAACAATCCCTGGCGGACAAGCCGCTCGACAAATGTGTCGGCATTGTCGAAGTCGGGAAACTGCCACGCTGACCCGTGCAACCAAAAGGATTGACCTGCGGCCTCCGGCAGATTGATGCCCCGATCGACCAGTTCACTGGCCGGCAGACAGGGCATGAACGTCCCCAGCTTGAAGATAATGCCAAAGATCTCGGCGTCTTCGGGGATCGGGGCCTGGGAGGCTTTTGTTTCCGGCCCGCGTACGGTAAAGCTGATCGTGTTCTTTTGTTTGGTGACAACCATCTCCAGATTGCTGGTCGCCGCGGAGATAAAAGTGCCGCCCGCGCTTTGCGTGCGCCAGATCGCTTCAACAAAAGGCGCGTCCGAAGGTCTGTTATCAAAGACGAACTGCATGCTATTGTCTCCTGTCCGGGCATCGCAAGCCTGGTCAAGCAGCCAGTCTACCTAAGCAACCCAAGTGGCCGCGTCATTGTTATTCCGCGCCCAGGGGATACCCGTCTACGGCCTCTGCTTCGGCAACAGGATACACGGGTTGCCCCAGCTGGCATCCACGCCCCGCGGCGGACGCTAGCCCGCGATGTGCATGGCGTACATCTGCGCCGGGCCTTGGCCGTCGTCGATTTCCTTCTCGAAGGTCATGCCGATCTTGCGGGCGACGGCCTGCGATGCGCCGTTGTCGGCGTCGATCAGGCAGATTAAGCGCGTGCGGTGCAGTTGCTGGACGGCATAGTCCACAATGCCGCGCGCGGCCTCGGTCGCCAGCCCCTGCCCCCAATGCTCCTTGGCCAGCATATAGGCGACCTCGACCTCGAAGCGCCCCTCCAGCGTCCACGGCAGCAGCCCGCAGCGACCGATGAATTCGCCCGTCTCCTTGAGGATGGTCGCCCACAGCCCATAGCCATACTTGCCGTAATAGACGTCGATGATCCACTCCAGTTCTTCTTGGGTCTCGGCAAGAGTCAGCGTGCCTTCGGGGTAATACTTGCGGACTACCGGGTCGCGGTAGAGCGCCGCGAGCGCGTCCAGGTCGTCCAGGGTGAGGCGGCGCAGGATGAGCCGGGGCGTTTCGAGGATGATGGCCTGAGCATCGGTCATGGTGGGTACCCCTGGGTGTTGTTTAGGTGGTGAAAGACTTGGCGATTAGGCAATGGACAGTCGCGGCCCTTACTTCTCGCGTAGCACGGCATAGTCGCCGCGGCCCAGGCGGCCGGTGAGCGCATCGCGCAGCGCCAAGGCGCGCGCCGTCATCCGCTGCCAGCGATTGGGGAAGAACAGGTCCCAGACGAGCAAGAGCAGCCCCCTTGTCACATTGCGGACATAGACTTTGGTGGGATTAGGGCTATGGCGCGCGATGACGACTATACCGTTGCGCGTGCCGTAATAGGTGCGGAGGAGGTTGGCGCGCCGCGGCAGCAGCACGACAAAGCGGCCCAAATCCGCGATCCGGCTGTCTTCCAAGCCGTCGTGGAAGACGCGCGCCGCCGGGATGAGGTAGAATCGGATGCCCAAGGCATCGCAACGGCGGCGGTAGTCGAGATCCTCGGTGAAGAAGAAGAGGTTTTCGTCCAGCCAGCCCGCGTGTGCGAACAGCCCAACCGGCAGCAGCACGCCGTTGAAGCTGAACAGGTGTGTGAGGGCAGGCTGCGTCTCTTTGTTCTGCATGGAAGTCCACCACACATGCCCCCCACGCATGACGAGATGGGGGCGCGGGTCGTGGCTGAAGGAGGTAAGTTGCAGGGGCATGACGACGCCCAGGGGATCGTCGCCCAAGAGCGCCGCCCGCGCCGCCAGCAACTCGGCTAGGCACGCCGGTTCGGGAAAGCAATCGTGCTCGATAGACCAGATGTAGTCACAGGCGGGGCGGGTCAGCGCCGTGCGCCAGCCCAGATTGTGGCCTGCGCCCACGCCGCGGTTCTCAGCCAGGCGGATTAGCTCCACGTCCGGGTGGGCGGCGGCGATGCGGTCGGCGGCGTTATCCGGGCTGGCATTGTCCACCACGATGATGTGGGCCACCGGGAAGGTCTGCGCCTTGATCGCGGCGATCACCTTACACGCGTTCTCGATTTCGCCGAAGACCAGCAGCACGGCGACCACGACCGGCGGTTGTGTTCCCTGCCTACTCATGTCTAGACGCCTTTCCCCAAGGGGCTAGGACTCACGCAGCACCGGATAGTCGGCGCGGCCCATGCGGCCGGTAAGCGCATCGCGCAGCGCCAACGTGCGCGCCCACAGCCGCCGGCGGCGATGGATGCCGAAGAACAGGTCGAAGACCTGGAGTATCAGATAGACCAATCCATAGCGCGCATAGACCACCCAGCGGTGCTTGCGCCGCCGCGTCGCCATGACCAGACCGTTGCGGAGGCCGTAATAGACCCGCGCCACACTCATCCGCCCCGGCAGCAGCACGACGAAGCGCCCCAGGTTCACCTGGGCGCTGTCCGCATAGACGTTGTGCCCGATGCGCGCCGCGGGCACGCCATATAACTTCGCCCCGTGGCGGCGACAACGTAGCGCAAAGTCATTGTCTTCGCAATAGAAGAAGAAGCTTTCATCCACCCAGCCCACCGTGCGCGGGACCTGGGCCGGAATCAGCGTGCCGTTGAAGCTGAACCCCGTGGCCGGATAGGGCGGGTCCGTGCGCCGGCGCGGGACGAGCCGCCGCAGCCGCGCATGGCGCAGCGCCCAATGTGGCCGCGGGCTGTTGACAAAGGGATTGTCCTGGGTCGGCACGACGACCAGCGGCGCGCCGGTGGTGGGCAGCAGGCGGTCATAGGCCGCCAGCAACTCCCCGAGGCAGTCCGGCGCGGGCAAGCAATCGTGCTCCAGCACCCAAACCCACGCGCAGGCCGGGTCGGCCAGCGCCGCCGCCCACCCGGCGTTGTGGCCTGCGCCCACGCCGCGGTTCTCCGGCAAGGTGATCACTTCGACGGCGGGGAAGGCGGCGGCTATGGCCGCGCCGCTGCCGTCGGGGCTGGCGTTGTCCACGACGATGATGCGACCGGGGCGCACGCTCTGGTTGAGAACGCAGTCCACCACGCGGCAGACCTCGGCGGCGCGGTTATAGACCAGGATCACGGCGGTGACGGCGGCGGCAATGGCGCCTGAAGGAACTGCGGCGACGGTCACAGGGCTTGGCCTTGTTAGCGCAGCGTGCGCAGAAACGGATAGTCGGCGCGGCCCAGCCGCCCGGTCAACCCGTCGCGCAGGGCGAGCGTGCGGGCGACCAGCGCCCCGCGCTTATCCTTGACCGCGACGAGATCATAGAGTACGTGCATCAGATACAACGCCCCATAGCGGACCGCGGCGGAAAGACGGCCACGCCGGCGTACGGCCAGCGCCAGCCGGTTGCGAAAGCGGTAATAGATGCGCGGCGGGCTTTCGTTGCCCGGCAGCAGCACGACGAATCGCCGCAGGTCGAGGCGGGCCGTGTCGCGCAAGCCGATGTGCTGGACGCGGGCGGACGGTATGCGGAAGCCCACGCAGCCGTTTTGGAGACAGCGGTAATAGTAGTCGGTGTCTTCGCAAAACATAAAGAACTGTTCGTCGAGCGCGCCGACGGTCCGGATGAGGCCGGCCGTCAGCAGTAGACCGTTAAAGGTAAAAAATACGTGCCGGCGTGGCTCCGCTTCGGCGGCGACGGGCCGCATCCGGCGGATACGCCCATGCAGCATGAGCAGATGTGGGCGATCGTCGCGCCGCTGCCCATTGTCGGCGGCGGGGAGAACGAAGCCTTCTCCCGCCGGGAGGCAGCGACGGTGCGCGGCCAGGAGTTCGGCCAGGCAGTCCGGTGTGGGGAAGCAATCGTGCTCCAGCACCCAAATCCACGCGCAGGCCGGGTCGGCCAGCGCCGCCGCCCACCCGGCGTTGTGGCCTGCGCCCACGCCGCGGTTCTCCGGCAAGGTGATCACTTCGACGGCGGGGAAGGCGGCAGCCACGGCTGCGCCGCTGCCGTCGGGGCTGGCGTTGTCCACGACGATGATGCGGCCGGGACGCACGCTCTGGGTGAGGACGCAGTCCACCACGCGGCAGATGTCGGCGGCGCGGTTATAGACCAGGATCACGGCGGTGACGGCAGCGGCAATTGTCATGGGGCGTTAGGGGGTCGTGGGGCGGATGCGGTCGAGATGTCGATCCAGCGCGGCGGCGGTGGCGACCGGCCCCAGCACGGTCGTGCGGATCGCGCCGCCGGGGTCGATGAAGAAGGTGACGGGCAGGCCGCTCACGCCAAACTGCCGGTCCCAATGGGCGGCGGTATCCGGGCCGTTGGGATAGGTGATGCCAAACTCAGCCAAAAACGCCTGTGCGGCGGCCGCGTCGTCCTGCACATTGACGCCCACAAAGACGATGCCGCGGGTCGCCTCACGTCGCCAAGCCGCCTCTAGGAGCGGCGCTTCGGCGCGGCACGGCCCGCACCAACTAGCCCAGAAGTTGAGCACCACGCCTTGCCCACGCAGATCGGCCAGGTCGATGGGCGCGCCGTCGAAGCCGGTGATCCGCAGCGGCGGCGCAGCGCCGGTGGCGGTAGTGGCGGCGTGGTCGTCGCGGGTGATCCAGGCGACGCCAAACCAGGCCGCGGCCACGATCAGCAGCACGGGCAGCAGTCGCCGTACGGCCCCGCCGCGGCTACCGGCGGACCGCGGCGGTAGGTCCGTCGGCGTCACGGCGTCGGATCGCGCCGGCGTGTCAGATCGAGGAACCCTGGCGTCCACCTTGGATGTTCTTCCAGGCCGCCACCACGGCCACGGTGATGACCGCGGCGATGACGGCCTCGACGATCGCCTGCGGGATGATGGTGAGCGCAAAGGCCGGCGGCAGATAGCCGCGCAGAATGATCATGCCCACGACCAGTACCGTATTGGTTAGGCTGCCCACGACACCGCTGACGATGAGCGCGAAATACTCGTTGAACGGGCGCACCGCGGCATAGCTCGCCCAGGCCGCCGCGCCGATAAAGAGGCGGGGCAGGATGGCGACCAGCGGGTCCTTAAAGATCGCGTCGGTCGCCTGCAAGAAGCTGTAGAGGCCGAAGATCAGCCCCACCAGCGTGCCCACCAGCGGCCCTTCCATTACGCCGCCAATGATCACCGGGACGTGCATGATGGTGGCGTTGCCCGACAAGTTCGGCACGGGGATAAAGCCCAGCCGGGTCGCACCCAGTAGGATCGCGATGGCCGCCAAAATGCCGGTGATCACGATGCGTCGAACGGATAGGGTTGGGGTAGCGCTCCCCGAATGCATCATTCGTCTCCTCTCTTGCGCGGTTGTTTCTCGCGTTCTGGCAGCGCCTATTGTACACAAACTCGCC
>CAYJQA010000189.1:0-9242 GCA_964372065.1 uncultured Litorilinea sp. | reverse complement strand
TGCGGTTAGTGTCCTTAGGAGATACGCAGTTGAGGTCGTGAGCCGGAGGTGACAGCCACTTGCCGAAGTGGCTGTCACCTGCGTGAAATGCGTAACTCCTATATCCTGTGGGAACAAGTCTGGGAGCTATGACGACACGAAGCTATCATCAATACTGCGGGTTGGCCTATGCGCTGGATATTGTGGGCGAACGCTGGACGCTGCTCATTTTGCGCGAATTGCAGGCCGGTCCTCGCCGCTTCAAGGACCTGATGGACGGGCTGCCGGGCATCAGCACCAACCTGCTCGCCGAACGGCTCAAGACGCTGGAGCAGCAAGGGATGCTGTGCCGCCGCGTGCTCCCGCCGCCCGCCGGGTCGGCGGTCTATGAGCTGACGCCGGTGGCGCGCGGGCTGGAACCGGCGCTGCTGGAGTTGGGCAAATGGGGCAGCCAGTTTGTACCGCCGTCATGGGAGGGCGCACACCTGCTGCATCTGGGGTCCTATGCCCTGACCCCCAAGACCTTCTTCCGGGCGGACGCGGCGCAAGGCATGCACGAAACCTATGCGCTGCATATCGGCGACGAGGTCTTGCAGATGCAGATCGCCGATGGCGCGCTGGATGTGCGGCAGGATGAGACGGTCAAGGCCGATGCCGTGTTCTACACCGAAATGCCGGTGTATATACAGTTGTTGACGGGGCAAATCAAAGCAGATGACGCGATCGCCGCGGGGCTTGTGCGCGTGGAGGGCGACCCGTGTGCGCTGAGCCGCTTCTTGCGGCTGTGTGGGCTGCCCGGCGCGGGGTGAGACCGTGCGGCCCGGTGGGTCGCCCTGTTATTGCACGATGTAGACCGGCATGCCGAGGAAGGCCAGGTCAAAGAGCGTCTTGGCATCGTCGTCGGCGAGCATGGCGCAGCCAAAGGTCGCCGGCTGGCCGATCAGCCCTTCCCAGATCTTCTCGCCGTTTTCCCACTTGACGGGCAAGCCGTGGATGCCGTTCTCATACGGTCCCACGTCATAGATGCCCAACCAATAGGGCATGTCCAACTCATAGGCCGTGCTCTTGGCTAATTCCAGCTTGGTCTGCACGGCGAACGCGCCCGTGCGCGTGATCCATTCGCCGTAGCCTGTGCTGCACGTCCAGCTAAAACGCACCTGCTCGCCCTGGAGCACCCAGCATTGCTGGCGGCTGAGGCTGACCACGAAGCGCGTCCCCGATACGGGCGTCGGCGGCGCGGTGACGGGCAGCGGCGGCGGGCCGTAGGGAATCCGCAGATTCAGCCCTACAAAGACGGTCTCGGCGTTGGGCAGGTCGTTGTATTCCAACAGCGCCAGGACGGTTGTATCAAACTCGCGGGCCAACTCGGAGAGCGTGTCGCCCCGTTTGACGGTGTAATAGAAGTAGCCGCGGCGCGGCGCGCCAAAGCTCACCTGCCCCGCGGCCGCGTCCGTGATCGTCGTCGTGGCGGTGACGACCGGCGCGGGCAGGACGAGCGTCTGGCCCACATAGACCGTGTCGGGAGTATCGATCTGATTGGCGGTCAACAGATCGGCCAGCGAATAGCCGTGCGACTGGGCAATCGTGCTCAGGCTGTCGCCGGGTTGGACGGTGTAGACATCGACGCTGGGCGGGGCGTCGTCCGTCTCTTTGGGCGCGACGGCCAACTCGGCGGCGGTGGCGGGCAGGATCAACGATTGGCCCAGGCTCAAGGGGACCGCCACATCCAATCGGTTGAGCGCGATCAGCGCGCTGCGATCCACGCCAAACCGCAGCGCGATCGTCTCCAGATTGTCGCCGGCGGCCACGGCATAGACTTGGTTGAGCGTCGCGCTGGGGTTGCCGGTGGAGGGCGGCGCGGGCGTCGGCGCAGGCTGCGCCAAATCCGTGGCGAGA
The DNA here is from genome assembly GCA_964372065.1 of uncultured Litorilinea sp. Lineage (GTDB taxonomy): Bacteria > Chloroflexota > Anaerolineae > Caldilineales > Caldilineaceae > QEUY01. The sequence continues at coordinate 7,367 of CAYJQA010000189.1, read as the reverse complement.
ATCGGCGTCAAGCGCAGCTTTTGGCCCACCACAATCGTATTGGGATCAACAATCCCGTTGATCGTCATCAGTTCCGCCGGGTCCAGCCCATAGGCCGCGGCGATCCCCGTGAGCGTGTCGCCGGGCCGGACGACGTGTGTGGTCGCGGGGTCGGGCGTGGGCTGGGCCGGGTCCACCACGATTTCCGGCGCGGGCAAGGGATTGTCGCTGGGCAGCACTAAGAGCTGTCCGGCGTAGATGGCGTTGGGGTCGTCAATGCCGTTGAGCGCCATCAATTCGGCCATGGCGATGCCATAGCTCTCGGCGATCTGGCTCAGCGTTTCGCCGGGGCCGACCGTGTGCGTGGGCGACGACTGGGCCGCGACCGGCGTCGCGAGTCCCAGCCAGAGGGATGCCAGCAGCAGACTGCCATAAACCAGCGTGTAAAGTCGGTGACGCATAAGGGCTATTTTTACCGTGAGTCCGGAATAAGCCGCTGTCATGCTGAGTGGAACGAAGCATCCCCATCTGCGGGAACAAGGGGACCCTTCGCGATCGCTCAGGGTGACAATATTCTACCCCAGCCGGCGCGGTGACAGGCAATCTGGCGGTCCGGTTTGGGGGCCGCTACCGGGCCGCGGTACAATGGGCGCGCAGGGATTTGACGTAATTCGGTTGAATCGCCCCTGGGCGGGACAGAGAGCGCGGCGCAGGAGTTTGCAGTATGTCCATGTTGACGCTGACCAACGTCGGTCAGTCTTATGGCGACTTCGACGTTTTCACCGGCATCAACGCCAGTATTCCCAATGATGCGAAGATCGGCTTGGTCGGTCCCAACGGGATCGGCAAGACGACGCTGCTGCGCGTGCTGGCCGGGCTGGATACAGCCTCGACCGGCACGATCACCTATGCCCAGGGCACGCGCATCGGCTATCTGCGCCAAGAGGCGATGGAAGCCTTTGCCGAACGCGCCAACACCGTCTATGCCGAGATGCTGACCGTCTTTGCCGGCCTGCGCCAGCAGGAAGTGACCCTGCGCGACCTGGAGCATCGCATGGCCGACGGCGACCACAGCGAGGCCACGCTGGCCGAATACAGCGCCGTCCAACACACGTTTGAGTTGGCCGGCGGCTATGCGTATGAACTGCGCATCACCCAAGTCCTGCAGGGGCTAGGCTTTGGCAAAGACGAGTGGCACGCGCCGCTGGCCCAACTCAGCGGCGGCCAAAAGACCCGCGCCCTCTTGGCCCGCTTGCTGCTGGAAGCGCCCGACCTGCTCATCCTGGACGAACCGACCAATCACCTGGACGTGGAAGCCGTGGAGTGGCTGGAAGGCACGCTCAAGACGTGGCCCGGCGCGCTCCTGCTGGTCAGCCATGACCGCTACTTCCTGGATGCCGTCATCGACCGCATCTGGGAGATGAGCCGGGCCGGGATCGAGCTGTATCGCGGCAACTACAGCGCCTATGTGTTGCAGCGCCAGGAACGCTGGGAGCGGCGCGAGTCGGAGTTCGCCGCCATCCGCGAACGCTTCCTGCGCGAATTGGATTATGTCAAGCGCAACATCGCCCGCGACAGCACCAACGCCATGGCGCGCGGCCGCTTGCGCCGCCTGATCCGCGAGGTGCGCGTGGTGCAGGCCGGTGGGCTGCAATCGCTGCTGGATAAGCAGTGGGGCCAGGTCATGGAGGATGTGAGCATCTCCGAGTCGCGTTGGGGCGTGATGGACGTCGAGCAGGCGATCAAAGGCTTGCAGAGTCCCATCATCCGCCCGCCTGAACTCAACATGCGGCTCAAGCCGACGCTGCGCAGCGGCCTGCTGGTCCTGCGTACCTCCAAGCTGGAGATCGGCTATCCGGGCAATTCGCTCTTTACCGCCGACCCCATCCAGTTGGAGCGCCAGGAGTGCGCCGCGCTCATCGGCCCCAACGGGACGGGCAAGACCACCTTCCTGCGCACCCTGACGGGACAGATCGACCCCTTGGCGGGCGACATTCGCTTTGGGGCCAGCCTCAAGGTCGGCTACTTCGCCCAGGCGCAGGACAAGCTCAATCCCGACAACACCGTCTTGGACGAACTGCTGGCGCACAAGCACATGCTGCTCGGCCCGGCGCGCAACTACCTGGCCCAGTATCTGTTCCGCGGCGAAGATGTCTTTAAGCCGGTGCGGCTCCTCTCCGGCGGCGAGCGCGGCCGGTTGGCCCTGGCGCTGCTGGCGTTGGAAGGGGCCAACTTCCTGCTGCTGGACGAGCCGACCAACCACCTGGACATTCCCAGCCAAGAAATCTTGCAAGAGGTGTTGGAGCATTTCGACGGCACGATCCTGCTGGTTTCGCATGACCGCTATCTGGTAGACCGGCTGGCGACGCAGATTTGGGAGCTGCGCGCAGGGCGGCTGGAAGTCTTTGAGGGCAACTACAGCGAATACGTGGCGGCGCGGCTGGCAGCGGACACCGCCGCCAAACAGACCGCCGCCGAGCAGCGCGTCGAGGCCAAACGCACGCCCACCAGCGACCGTCAGAGCAAAAACGAGGCGCGCCGCCGCGAGCGCGCCCTGGCCGAGATGGAGCAACAAATTCACCAGTTGGAAGCCCAACTGACGCGGTTGGAGCAAGACCTCCAGAGCGCCAGCCATGCCCAGGACTTGACGCGCCTGCAGCAGTTGAGCGACACCTATCGCCAGACCCAGGCCAACCTGGAGCAATCCATGGAGGAATGGGCCGGTCTGGCGGCCTGAAACGCAGCCTATGCGACGGCTCACCGCGGTCGTGCAAGGACGGGTCCAGGGCGTGGGCTTCCGCGCCTTTACCCAGGAAGAAGCCGTGCGGCTGAATCTCGCCGGTTGGGTCGCCAACCGCTGGGACGGCTCGGTCAAGGTCGTCGCCGAAGGATCGGACGCCAACCTGGAGCGCTTTGTGCGCTGGCTGCACCACGGCCCGTCGTCCGCCCATGTCAGCGACGTAGACGTGATGTGGGACGAAGGGACCGGCGAGTTCCACGGCTTCCAGATTCGCCGCTAGTGTTGTTGGTGTTGGCGTCACCTGGACAGATGCCGCACCCTCCCTGACGGCTGTCGTCTCCGGCGGATAGCGCACCGTTGACGGCGACCGCAACTCCTCGTTGTTGTCTTACGCATAACCGTACATAGTTCCGCACATAATGTGGGAAGGAGGCACCTGATGAACCGGCAAAATGGCGGTATCTGGCGACCGCTGGCCCTAAGCATGGGTGTAGCCCTGCTCTTGCTGACGGCTGTGTGGTTGGGTATGGCCGGAGCCGCGTTGGCGCAGGCAGATACAGAAGTGGACGCGGCCGCGGTCATCAACGTGACCACACTCGCCACGGGCATCGCGGCGGACAGCCAATGTTCGCTGATCGAGGCAATGGTCAACGCCAACGCCGACGCCGCCGTGCACGCCGACTGTGCGGCGGGCAGCGGCGCGGACACGATTGCGCTCCAAGCGGATGCGCTCTATTTCTTGACTGCCACCAACAACACCGCGGACGGGCCAAACGGGCTGCCGTCCATCACCGGCACGCTCACCATCTTGGGCAGCGGCGCGTCGATCATCCGCAACACCACGGCGTCGCCGCCCAACTTCCGCCTGTTCCATGTGGCCGCGGGCGGGAACTTGACGCTGGACAACGTGAACCTGCGTAACGGACGCGTCGAGCCCAGCGGCACCAATCAATTCCTGTTAGGCGGCGGCGCGATCATGAACCGCGGCGCGGTCACCGTGCGCGGCGGCTCCATCAGCTTCAATCGCGCCGGCTTTGGGGGTGCGATCTACCACGCGGCGATCTCCGAAACACTGGCGATCACCGGCACCACCTTCAGCTACAACACCGCGGACACCGCGGGCGGCGCGCTCTATACGCACGGCCCAACGACGCTGGCGGGCGTAACCCTCCAGAACAACGAAGCCGCGTCCGCGGGCGGCGGTATCCTGCACACCTCGGCCCCGCTGGTCGTGAGCACCAGCACGCTCCGGCTCAATCGCGCCGCGCAAGGCGGCGGGCTGGCGGTCTATGCCGGCGACGCCAGCAGTCAGGCTACGGTCGTGGGCAGCTCATTCATCTCCAACACCGCGGTGATCGCGGGCGGCGGGCTGCTTAACGCCGGCGACAACGGCTACACCGCGACCACCCATGTGGAGACCAGCGTCTTCAGCCTGAACATCGTGACGGGTACGGCGGCCGGCGAAGGCTTAGGCGGCGGGCTGGTCAACGGCTTTGTCTTGGGCAGCGGAGCGGGCGCGGCGCGCCTGACCGTGGCGCGTTCGACCGTCGGCGAGAACATCGCCAAGTTGGGCGGCGGCATCGCCAGTCTGGACACGGCGGGCTATGTCACGCGCACGGTGACGCTCAGTGTGACCCAAAGCACGGTGGCGGGCAACGTGGCTCAAGGCGAAGGCGCGGTCGCTGGGACGGGCGGCGGTCTCTACGTCGTCAATGGCAGCGCCGCGCTCGTCAACAGCACCGTGGCGCTCAACCTGGCCCAGGGCGACGATGTGGACTTCAGCGGCCGCGGCGGCGGCATCGCCGTGGCGACGGAAGGCGTGGGGACGACGCTGACCGTCATCAACAGCACGCTCGCGCAGAACGAGGCGACTTCCGGCGGCGGCGGCCTGGCTAGTATGGCCTTCCTCACGGACACCACCGCCACGGTCACGCTGGGCAACACGTTGATCCAACTGAACGGGTTGGTCGAGGCGTCGCCCATCTCCATCACCGACGACTTCAGCGACACCGCGGCGCTGCTCGATGTAGTGCAGCTTGCCGCCGCGACGGTCGTGAGCGATACGCAAGGCTGTTTGGCCGAAGGCGGCGTGTTCACTTCACAGGGCTATAACGCCGAAGACGGCGACACCTGCGGCCTAGCCGGGACCGGCGACTGGCCCAACACGCTGGTGGATCTCCAGCCATTGGCCAACAACGGCGGCCCCACCCAGACCTATCTGCACCTCGAGAGCAGCGAAGCCTTCAACGGCGGCGGCGCCACCCTGTGCGGGCTGGCGGGCAACGTGGACCAACGCGGGGTCACGCGACCGCAAGGGCTGAACTGCGACATCGGCGCGGTGGAGCTGGTGCCGGGCATATGGCGCATGCGCTTCCCCCGCATGTTATTGCGGTATCAGACAGAGTAGACCGCTGCCCGGCTTGACACACGATTCAAGAACCGCACCTACCCCCGTAGGTGCGGTTTTTCGATCCAGAGAGCAAATACCTCACGCAAAGGCGCAAAGAACGCCAAGAAGAGGGGGCAAAGAAGATGTAGGGGCGGTTTCCATACCGCCCGTCTTGGGCAAACGCAAGACCGGCGGTTAGGAAACCGCCGCTACATCTTTCTGATTGTTTCCTTGACATTCATGAAACCGCACCTACTACTTCTGCCTTTGCGTTCTTTGCGCCTTTGCGTGAGATTTCCCTCCCTCCCCCCTCGCGCGACTTGACAACCGGCCCGTGCGCGACTACACTCCCCTGGCAACTGAGAATAATTCTCATTTAACAGGTGGAGGAACCCAATGTCACTTCTCAAACGGCGCGGGACACGCGCGCTCCTGCTGGCGACGCTGCTGCTCTTGGCCGCGGGCTGTGGACAGAGCGTAGCGCCCCAGCCGGCGGCGACTGCGCCCGCCGATTACCTGGTGGACCCCACGACGCTGACGCCGGTCGCGCTGGCGTCCGGCGCTAAGCTGCGCGTGGTCGTCACGACCAACCTGGTCGCCGATGTGGTGCGCCACGTGGCCGGGGACGCCGTGGAGCTGACCACGCTCATGCCCACCGGCGCCGACCCGCACACCTACACGGCGACGCCGCAAGACCTCCGCAGCCTCGCCAATGCGCACGTCGTCTTGGTCAACGGGCTGGGGCTGGAAGAACCGCTGTCGCCCGTGCTGGCGACGCTGGACGGCCCGCCCGTGATCAGCGTCAACGCCGGGGTGACGACCCGCGCGTTTGGCGACGATCAGGACCACGCCGCCGAAGAAGACGCCGACGAGCACACCCACACCGGGGCCGACCCCCATACCTGGTTGCGCGTCGCCAACGTGATGACCTGGGCCGACAACGTGGCCGCGGCGCTGGCCGCCTTGGACCCGGCGCACGCGGCCGCCTATACCGCCGCGGCGCAGGACTATCGCAACGAGTTGGCGGCGCTCGACGCGGACTTGCGCGATCAACTGGCCGCGCTGCCCGCGGACCGGCGCAAACTCGTCACCGACCATGAGAGCCTGGGCTACTTTGCGGACGAATACGGCTTCACGGTCATCGGCGCGATCATCCCGTCCTTCAGCACCATGGCCGCGCCCTCCGCCCAAGAACTGGCCGCGCTCCAGGACACCATCCGCAGCCAGGGCGTCCCCGCCATCTTTGTGGAGACCACCGTTAGCCCGGAACTGGCAAACCAGATGGGCCGCGACCTGGGCGTCAAGGTCGTCACGCTCTACACCGGCTCGTTGAGCGACCCCAGCGGCCCCGCCGCGGACTATCCCACGTTCATGCGCTATAACGTCGCCGCCATCGTGGCCGCGCTGGCGTCCTAAGCGCGCGCTGCCCGCCCGCCTTGCTCTGCATCACAATGGGAGTATGATCAGGTCAGACGCAATGACAACGCAGTTTACCTCGAGAAAGCGAACGACCCATGGCACAGACCTGGACGGCGGCGCAGATCCCTGACCTGACCGGCAAGACCGCGGTGGTCACGGGGGCCAACAGCGGGATCGGCTTCGAGACGGCGCGCGCACTGGCGCGCCACAGCGCACAGGTCGTCATGGCCTGCCGCAATCGCGAAAAGGGGGAAGCCGCCCGCGCCCGCATCCGCGCCGAATGGCCCGCCGCCGCGGTCGAAGTGGCCGGTCTGGACCTCGCCAGCCTGGCCGCGGTGAGCGCCTTTGCCGCGACCTTCCTCCGTCGCGGCGCGCCGCTGGACCAGCTTCTCAACAACGCCGGGGTGATTGCGATCCCCTATCGGCTGACCGAAGACGGCTTTGAGACCCAGTTGGGGACGAACCACCTGGGCCACTTTGCCTTGACCGGACTGCTGCTGGAGGCGCTCCTGGCCGCCCCCGCGGCGCGCATCGTCACCGTCAGCAGCGACGCGCACAAGATGGGGCACATGGATTTCGCCAACTTGCATTGGAACACGGGCTATGGGCGCTGGGCCGCGTATGGGCGCAGCAAACTGGCGAATCTGCTCTTCGCCTATGAGTTGCAGCGCAAGCTGGCCGCGGCCCAGGCCCGCGCCATCAGCGTGGGCGTGCATCCCGGCTACGCCGCGACCAATCTCCAGCCCGCTGCGATCGAGACGACCGCCGCCCGCGCGTTGACGGCCGCCTTTCGGGTGCTCAACCGGCTGGTGGCCCAGTCCGCGGCCATGGGCGCGCTGC
>CAYJQA010000188.1:0-9244 GCA_964372065.1 uncultured Litorilinea sp. | reverse complement strand
AGACCCGCCTGATTGGATACGCCGAATTTCCAGCGCACAGACGCTGCCGCCGGCGGTTGCACGTTATCCCGCCCTGTTACCCTGCAGTAGCCATGCTTGTCTGCGCCGGCCGTATTATTGACGACCCGCGCACAGGTAGTGGGCGCAGGCCGTGGCGTGCATTCACCGTATCGCGCCAGCTTGATTGTTTTCAATTCCCCAATTCATCTCAAGTATCATTCGCACTCGACTTCGTAGGAGGATTGGTTCATGCACATGCGACGACTCTCATACGGGCTGACCTTGATGCTCGTCGCCGTGATCGTCCTGGCGGGCTGCGCCCCGCGTGCCTTCAGCGGTGCGACCGCGGGCGAAGCCGGCGACGCCGGCCTCGTCATCGATCTACCCGCCATCGTCATCGACATTGACGCCACCGGCAAACCCAGCGTCGGCAACGTACCGCTGGCGCAGTTGGACAGTCTCGTCGGTGAAGGCATGCTGGATTCGCTGGTCGTCCCCACCCAATATGTGGACTTCTTCACGGCCAGCAACATCCAACACATTCAGATTGACAATGCGCCGAGCGGCCTGCTGTTACTGGTCAACGGCCGGCCCATTCCGTCCGTCAAATGGGACGGCGAGATTCTGGCCGCCACCGGCGGTCTGTTGGCCGAGCTTGGCGCGGGCGCGCCCGTGCTGGAGAAGTTCTTGCCCGTCGTCACGAAGCTGGGGCTTGGCGTGATCGTGCGCTTCCCGGTGGCTGCGGGAGCCGAAGCGATCCCGACCTATGTCGCCGAAAGCGAAGCCGCCGCCAAGGCCAAGCAGGCCCAGGTGGACTTCCTGGCCTCCGTGGGCGACACGCCCCCGACCATCAATCTGCCCATCTTCTATGACGCGGACGGCAGTTGGCGCGTCGGCGACCTGACCGACGCCGAATGGACCGCGCTCACGGGGCTGCCGCTCCAGGGGCTCCGTCTGCAGCCCAACATGATGAACAGCATTACCGGAGCCGGCATCAGCGAAATCTCGCTCTATACCACCCCCGAAGGCCTGCACGTGAGTATCAACGGCCAACCGCTGCCCTATATTGGTTGGGCTGATGGGGAGATCAATCACCTGCTCGCCCTGGCAGACCAGGCCAAGCTGTGGGATACCCTGGCCGACTCCGGCATGAACATGGGTGAGATCGTCGGCGTGGTGGAAAGCCTGCTGCCGATCGTGCAGTCTACCGACACCAGCATCAACGTCTTCTTCCCCGACAAGGTCGCCGCGGCGCAATAGTCGGGCGCACCACCACAAGCATTGAAGGCGGAGGGCGCGTAGGCGTCCTCCGCTTTGTTGTGCCCCGGACCCTATGCGCGCTGGGCCGCGCGTCCCAACGCCCGCGCCGACGTGATCAGCGGCGAGATATCGCGCAGGTCAGCCGACCCTTCCATGACCAGCCGCAGCATGGGCCGCCGTTCGCGCTGGAGGCTGATCTGCTTCAGCCCAGGGCCAAAACGGCTGTACATCTCGCGGAACACATGGCGCATGGCCGCCACATCCGACCCGCGCGTGCCATACTCCGCGCCGGTGAAGTCAAGTTGATGGAACACCCACTGCCCGCGGCCCGGCGCATTCCCCAAGACATGACCGGGGGGCAGCCCGCGCGCCCACACCAGTTCGGCGGCGGGCGCGTCCGGCAGATTCCCCGCCACCTGCAGCCGGACGACCTGTCCACGCAGCCGCCGCACCACGTCAACCGGGTCGAGAATGGACAGACAGCGATAGCTTACGCTAAACTCGCGAAAAGGCTCCGGCGGCGGGATGATCGCCACGGCGAAGCCACCGGCATCGGTCCTGCTGCGCGGCGTGATGCGGCCTACCGTGGCGGCGTCCACCGCCTGCAAGACGGCCTGGACACGCCGCCGCTTGGCGACCTGACCGGCCGTCCACGCGATTGCCAGGAGCAACAGCACAGCCACGCCGGTCGCCATGCTGCGTTGGTCCGCCGCCAACCGAACAAAGTCAATCAGCCAGGTAGCATTCATATGGACTTCAAGAATAACGTCACGCGCTTGCTGGAGAGTCGCAAGGTCGTCTACAAGCTGCACCTGTACGACTATGATGCGGGCATCGCATCGGCGGTCCAGGTCGCAGGCGCGATCGGGCTGCCGCCGGAACGGGTATTCAAGACGCTGGTGGCGTTGCCGGACCAACCCGGGGCCAAGCCCATGCTGGTGATCATCCCCGGCCCGGCAACGCTGGACCTCAAGGCGCTCGCCAAGGCTACCGGCCTCAAGAAGGTCAAGATGGCGTCGCACAACGAGGCCGAAGCGATCACGGGCTTGCAGACCGGCGGCATCAGCCCGCTTGCGCTCATCGGCAAAGGCTTCACCGTCTATCTCGCCGACGAGGCGCAGCAGCACGCGACGATCGCCGTATCTGCGGGCCGGCGCGGGGCCAACGTCGAGCTTGGCGTCAAGGACCTCATCAAGTTGACCAATGCCCGCCTGGTGCGGCTCGCCGGCGACAACTAACGCGTCTCCGTCACCTTGCGCAAGCCGCGGGGATGATCCGGGTCGAAGTCACGCGCAAAGGCCAGCGACATGGCAAACAACTGCCCCGGCACGATCGCGGTCACGGGCGAAAGCCATTCCGGCAGCGATGCGGCCAGCGGCAGTTGCACGCGGCCAAGCGCCAGCGTCGCCGGGTCGTCGCTGATGACCACCGGCTCCGCCTCGCGCTCCCGCAGCACCCCGACAAACTCGCGCAGTTCAGCCGACATCACGCCGTTGGGCGCAACCACGATCACCGGGAAGCCGTTTTCCACCAGCGCCAGCGGGCCGTGCAGGAAGTCGGCGCTGCTGTACGGCTCCACGATCGTATAGGTCAACTCCTTGAGCTTGAGCGCCAGTTCAAACGCGCTGGCGTAATTGTAGCCGCGACCGATCACGACGCACGCCTGCATATAGCGATACCGCTCGGCCACCTGGCTCGCGACGGGGGCCACGGTCAACACTTGCGCCACAGCTTCCGGGGCGCTCCGCAGCGTTGCCAGCATAGCTTGGTCGCCGGCCAGCGCCACGCCCAACATGGCGATCATCATCAGTTGGCCGGTGTAGGTCTTGGTCGCCGCCACCGAGCGTTCCTCACCCGCGTGCAGCGGCAATACGAAATCGGCCTGCGCCGCCAAGTCCGAGTCGGCGAAATTCGTGATCGCCGCGGTCAGGACGCCCTGGCGTTTGGCTTCGGCCACGACACTGACGATGTCGGGGCTTTTCCCGCTTTGGCTAATGCCCAAGACCAGCGCGCCCACCAGACGGGGCGGCTGCTGGTAGATCGTGTAGAGGCTCGGCGTCGCCAACGCCACCGGCAGCCCGTTCAGCGCGCCAAAGAGGTAATTGGCGTAGCGTCCCGCATTGTCGCTGGTGCCGCGCCCCGCAATCATGACATAGCGAATCCCGCGCCGCTTGATCTCCGCGGCGAGGCGCTGCACATTCGTCCACTCCTCGTCGAGGACGCGCTGCAAGACCGCGGGCTGTTCATGAATCTCCCGGTAAAGGTATGAGTTTGTCACCTCGGCCGCTGTCAAAATCGCATCTCCTCCCCAGTTGGCGTCGTCGGCGGGCGCAGTCGTCCGTGCCATCAATGAAACGGGCCGGCTGCCTACGGCAACCGGCCCGACCGTCGCTGCATCAGCCCCGTGCTGCCGGCTTGACGGCCTTGACGTAGTACATGCGTTGGTCGAACACCAGCGTGCTGTTTTGACGACGGGCATTGATCCCCGCCGCATCGGTTTCCAGCCCGGCCTCGATCATTTCGCGCACCGCGGCGGCGTCGGCCTTGTCCGGTCCATAGATGGAGAGCCACTCCTCCAACTCACGGTCAAAGCTGACAACCTCCTTGGCCTCGATGGTCAGTCCGGCTTCTGTCAGCAGCTTATTGTACTGCTCCAGCCCGCGCGCGGCGACATGCGCCGGGTTGCGCCGTTCCTCAATTGCGTTCTGGGTGGCGCGCTTGACCGGATTATCCACCCCCAACAACTCGGCCAGAATCAGGTAGCCGCCCGGCCGTAGCACGCGCGCGATCTCCTTGAGGATGCGGTCGGCCCGGCGCACGTGGTTGAGCACCAAACGGCACGTCACGGCGTCAAAGAAGTCGTCACGGAAGGGCAAGGCATGGCCCGGCGCTAATCGGAAACTGGCGTTCGAAGCGGCGGCTCCGGGCCGGCTCAACCGCAAATACTCAGCCTGCTCCAGCATGGCCGGGCTGATGTCGATCCCGATTACCTGCCTGGCCCCATCTTCGGCCAACAACACGGGCAAGAGACCGATACCCGAACCGATGTCCAGCACACGCACATCGGCAGGCAGCTTCGCGAAATTCAGCAGATGGCGCAGCCGATGGGCGTCGTCGTGGCGCTTGCGCGACAAATCGACGAGCGAGACGCGATCATAGACATCGACAATCGTCGAAAGGTCTTCCGTTTCTTCCGGCGTCTGCACATCTTCACGCGGGTGCCGCGGCGTAACGATGGGGGCGGGCAGGTGGGGACAGCCGTTGACACAACTGATGCGCCAGCGCCCATGCCCAAAGGCCAGTTCGGTGATCCCTGTGTGGCTGATCTGGATGTCCAGGCTCTGGCTGCCGGACAAGCGTCGCAACAGCCCGACGATGTTGGGCGCGCACGTGACGATGGCGACCGTACTGCCCCAGTGTTCGGCAATCACCTTGTCCAGCCCGGCCACCAGGGCGTTGATCTGCGCCGGCGACGCCTCCGCCAGCGGCAGGGTCGCGCTGAGTGCGCGTGAGCCTTCGCCGTTGACCTCCGACCACACCGGCGGCGTGCAGTTCGGCAAGTCACGCACCACCGTCACCGACAAGCTCATCGCTTGCCCGACGCGCTGCGCGGTCAAGCGGCACTGCAACAGGTTATCGCTGACCAGTACGTCCACCAACTCATGCGAGCGCAGCCACGTCGCCAATACGTCTGCCTGCTCCCACCCCTGCGCGGTTAATCCGCTGCTCTCATTGCCGAGGTAGGCGTACAGGTCGTGCATATCCTCGGCATGGCAGATCAACAAGAGGCGCATCTCCGGCGACTCTTTCGCTACAGGGCGCCGGCTAAGTTCAGGGGTGGACGGTTGTTTGGCAGGTGGAAGATTGGTCGCCACGGATGATGCACGCATACCAGGCGACCGGCCCGAATCAATCTTGATGCGCCGGTCGCGCAATTGGTCCCGATCATCTTTGCGCCCGCTTGACGCAAAGCCCACGCGCGTCGGCGGTCCCGTGCACCGCAACGTGACCCACCCAAGTGCGCGCGGATCATCATACCGCAACCGCGGCCCGCGACCAAATCCTCTCCAACCCGCCCACTGTGCAGGTCCTAACCCGGGGGATGGGGGCGGCGCAGCGCCTTCGTTGACACTAAGGGTTATATTGGGTACAATCCAGCATACCGACGCGAGCGGTCTGGAGGTCTGTTTTGCCCTGGTGCTACAGTCTTCGCTGCCGGTCTTGCTCTGGTCGGGCGCCGGCGTGAGTCCCCAGGCTCAACCAGGTCGGCTACCTGGCGGCCTCGATACGATCCAACCAGCGGCGTTTGCTTCGTATCTTTAGGCCGGGAACGGCGACTGTAGCATTCTGTACCACCTGACAACGCTGTCGTAGGAGGAAGTATGCCGAAGTTCCGCACCGATCAAATCCGGAACGTTGCCTTGTTGGGTCATGGCGGCTCAGGCAAGACAACCCTTTGTGATGCCCTGCTCTATAAGCTAAAGGCCATCCCGCGCATGGGCCGTGTGGAAGATGGCTCCACCACGTCCGACTGGGACACGGAAGAGCAGCGCCGCGGCATCTCGATCAATCTGTCGGTCGTGCCCATCGAATATGACGAGCACAAACTCAACTTCTTAGATGCCCCAGGCTACCTGGACTTCGTCGGCGAGGTCATCAGCGCGCTCCATGTCGCCGAGGCGGCGCTCGTCATGGTAGACTCCGTGGCGGGCTGCGAGGTCGGCACCGAACTTGCTTGGGACCGCCTCGAAACGCTGGGCAAGCCGCGCGTCTTCTTTGTCAACAAGATGGACCGCGAGAACGCCAATTTCCAAAAGGCCGTCGATAGCCTGCGCAACACGCTCGCCGGCGCCAAGGTTATCCCGCTCCAACTGCCGGTGTATGCGAACGGCCAGTTTGCCGGCGTCGTCAGTCTGGTCACCATGGAAGCCTACATGGGCGCCGACGGCAAGGTCGCGCCCATCCCCGCCGACATGGCCGACGCCGTCGAAGCAGCGCACGTCCTCATGGTGGAAGCCGCCGCCGAAGCCGACGACGAACTGATCATGAAATACCTGGACGGCGAAGAGCTTACCCACGAGGAAGTGCGTCACGGGCTGCACATCGGCATCTTGCAGGGCAAAATCGCGCCGGTCTATTGCGGCAGCGTCATCCAGGATATCGGGCTGGAGCGCCTCTTGCCCGCCCTGCTGCGCTACGTGCCCGCGCCGACCGAACACCACGTTCCAGCCGAACAGAACGGCCAGGTCGTGGAGTTGAGCGACGCCCCGGAGGGGCCGGTCGCTCTCACCGTATTCAAGACCATTATCGACCGCTATGTGGGCCGCATGAATTACGTGCGCAGCTATTCGGGTCTCTTGCGCAAAGACGACCGTCTGGCGAACAGCCGCACCGGCCAAGAAGACCGCATCTCCAATCTGTTCCAAGTACGCGGCAAAGACTTGACCGCGATCGACGAACTGGTGGCCGGCGACATTGGCGTCATCACCAAACTTGAGCAGGTTGTCACCGGCGACACGCTGGCCCATTCCACGGACCACCTGGTCATCGCGCCTGCCGTCTATCCACGGCCGCTCTATTCAGTGGCCGTCACGCCCGCCACCAAGGCAGACAGCGCAAAAATGGGTCAGGGTTTGGCCGCCGTCACTGAGGAAGACCCCACGCTGCGGGTCGAGAATATCCCGGCCACCCGGCAGACCGTGCTGCATGGCATGGGCGAAACCCATGTGGATGTCGCCGTGCGCCGGCTCGAACAGAAATTCGGCGTCAAGATCGAAACCTCCGTGCCGAAAGTGCCGTATCAGGAGACGGTCAGCCGCACCGGCAGCGCCCAATACCGCCACAAGAAGCAGACCGGCGGCGCGGGCCAGTTCGCCGAAGTACACATGCGCGTCGAGCCGATTCCCGGCGGCGACGGCTTCGAGTACACCAGCGAGGTGTTCGGCGGCGCCATCAGTGGCGTCTTCCTCCCGTCGATTGAAAAGGGCGTGCGCCAGGTCCTCGACCAGGGCGTCATCGCCGGTTTCCCGGTGGTCGGCGTCAAGGCGATTGTCTTTGACGGCAAGGAACATCCGGTCGACTCCAAGGACATCGCCTTCCAGACCGCGGGCCGTGAAGTGTTCAAGCTGGCAGTGCAGCAGGCCGAGCCGGTGCTGCTCGAACCCATCTACATCATCTCGGTGACCGTCCCCGAAGAGTACATGGGCGACGTCATGAGCGACTTCAACACCCGGCGCGGTCGTGTCCAGGGCATGGAGCAGCGCGGCAATCGCACCATCGTGCGCGCCATGGTCCCCTTGGCCGAAATCCTGCGCTATGGCACTGACCTGCGCTCCATGACGCAGGGGCGCGGCGTCTATGAACTGGAGCTAGACCACTACGAGCCAGTGCCGCGCAACCTGGCCGAGAATGTCATCGCCCAACACAAGGTCGAGGAAGCCGAGCACGCCTAGCGTGGTAGCAGCACGCGGCGCGGGCGAAGCGGGCCTGTATGCTAGAAGCACAAAAGGGGTCGGTGCATACCGGCCCCTTTTTGTTTACCGCGCAACCGACCACTCAGACTACCGCATCAGCGCGCCGCCGCCACAATGCAACGGCAATGCGGGCATAAGGGCTAGTCGTTCGTCAACTGCTCAATCTCGTGTTTCAGCGCGGCGGTGACGCGAGCAAACTCCTGAGCGATGTCCCCAACCTGGCGCGGCACATCCATCTGCGAGGGAGCGCCGCGCAAATGGGCCTCTAAATCGGCGCACAGCCTTGACAGCCGCATGGCGCCAATACTGGCGCTGCTGGATTTCAGGCTATGGGCAGGGCGCACCATGGCGCTGCGGTCATCGGACTGGTGTGCCGTCACCAAACTCTCTACCAGTCCGTGCGACTCAGTCACATAGGTTTCGATTAGGTCGACCAGAACCTCGGGCATGTCCAGGCCGATCATTTCCGCCAGCGAGCGAAACTCTTCCTGGGAGATCGGCGAACCGTCGCCGCTTCCCGCCGGTGCTTCTACCATGTGCGTGGCCTCTCACTCCTGATGGACTCGAGCCGATCGCGGGCGGTCACGAACCCCCGGCCCGCGCTTCAACGTCATACCACCTCGATGCGGGCGCTCAGTTTGGGCAACCAGTGATACCCCCGCTATACTGACGATCGATTCGCCGGCGATGTCGCGTCGGCTTGTTCTCGAAAAGCGACGGCGGCTAAGGTGGCGATCATTCGCCCCGCGCGCCGCATCACCATGTCCGCCCCAAAAAGGCAAGGTTTCTCACTATGGTCGTCCTGGGCGACGTAATCGAGGGACTTTACACCGCTTGTGTCATCGTTCTGGCGCTCTATGGCGTCCAAGCGCTCACCCTCAGCATCCTCTACCTGTTCAACCGGCGCCGGTCCCCTGCGCTCCCAGCGCAACCGCCACACCTACCGTCTGTGACGGTGCAACTGCCAATCTACAATGAGCGCCACGTGGCCGAACGGCTGATCGACGCCTGCGCCGGCCTCGACTACCCGGTCGAACTCCTGCATATTCAGGTGCTTGACGATTCGGAGGATATCACCAGCGCCCTCGTCCAAGCGCGCGTCCTTCAGTGGCAGCAAAGGGGGGTTCAAGTCGAACACGTGCGCCGCCCACTTCGTCACGGGTATAAGGCAGGCGCCTTAGCCGATGCTCTGCCCGCGGCCACGGGTGACTACCTGGCGATCTTCGACGCCGATTTCGTGCCGCCGCCGAACTTCCTACGCGTTACTCTGCCACACTTCGCCCTATCTGGCAATGCCCAAGTTGGGTTTGTGCAGGCGCGCTGGGGCCACCTCAATCGCGGCTATTCGTGGCTGACCCAGTGCCAGGCATTGGCGCTGGACGGTCACTTCACGGTCGAGCAGATGAGCCGCGCCGGTGGCGGGCTGCCCTTTGGTTTCAACGGGTCGGCGGGCATCTGGCGTCGCGCCTGCCTGGAGGATCCGCGCGTCGGCGGCTGGCAGCCTGACACCC
>CAYJQA010000187.1:0-9277 GCA_964372065.1 uncultured Litorilinea sp. | reverse complement strand
CCTGCGCGACCCGACGCGCGGCGGGCTGGCCACCACGCTCAACGAGATCGCCCGCAGTTCGCAGGTCGGCATCCTGCTGGAAGAACGCGCCATCCCCGTGCGCCCGGAGGTCAGCGCGGCTTGCGAGTTCCTCGGCCTGGACCCGCTCTATGTTGCCAACGAAGGCAAGTTGATCGCCATCGTCGCGCCCGCCGCCGCCGACGCGGTGCTGGCCGCGCTGCGCCGCCACCCGCTGGGCCGCGACGCCGCCCGCATCGGCCACGTCACCGCCGACTATCCAGGGCGAGTAGCCGCCGCCACTCCGCTGGGCGCGACGCGGCTGGTGGACTTACCCATCGGCGAGTTATTGCCCCGCATCTGTTAACGTGCAGAAATCAGGAGGTCTGCCCGTGTCGTCGTGGTGGTCCCGCCTATTTGCGCCGGTCTTGTTGGCCGTTGCGCTGACGGTCCAGGGGTCTCACGCGGCGACACTCTATCTGCCCATGCTGAACACCGCCGACCCACCCCGCTGGCAGCCCGCTCTCTACGAAACCTGGCAATGGCAATTGACAGGTACGCTGGACCTGAGCGTGGACGCCGCCATCTACGACATCGACCTGTTCGACACGCCCGCGACCACCGTCGCCGCGCTCCATCGGCAGGGGCGTCACGTCATCTGCTACATCAGCGTGGGTAGCTGGGAGGACTGGCGCGAGGATGCCGCCGCTTTCCCGCCGGAAGTGCTCGGCAACGACTATGCAGGCTGGGAGGGCGAACGCTGGCTGGACATTCGCCGCCTGGACCTGCTCGGCCCGATCCTCCAGGCCAGGTTCGACCTCTGCCAAGCGAAAGGCTTTGATGCCATCGAGCCGGACAACATCGACGGCTATCAGAACGCCACCGGCTTCCCGCTCACCGAAGCCGACCAACTCGCCTTCAACCGCTGGCTGGCCGCCGAAGCGCACCGCCGTGGCCTGAGCATCGGTCTCAAGAACGTCCCCGATCTCGCCCCCGCCCTGCTGGACGACTTCGACTGGGCCTTGACCGAAGACTGCTTTGACCAGGGCTGGTGCAGCCAAATGGATGTGTTCGTCAAGGCCGGCAAGCCGGTCTTTGCCGCCGAATACACCGACACCGGCATGACCCTCACCCGCCTCTGCCCCCAAGCCGCGGCGCATGGCTTCAGCGCCATCCTCAAGGACCGCGACCTGTCAGCTCCGCGCCAAGTCTGTCCCGCGCGCTGAGCGCTGCCGCCTCCCGTAACCTGTCGCAAATGCGGCGCAGATTTGCCCACGCGGTACCGATCCGCTACATTGATTCCCGTAACCAAGCTCGGCGCTGACGCGTTCGCAGCGCCGCCTTTGCCCGCCCCCACTCGCAAGCAATCGCCATGCGGCGCTAGGAGGCCCCTGCTATGCAGGATCAACTGAGAATCTTCGCCGGAAATTCCAACACTGAGTTGGCGGAGGAGATCTGCAATCATTTGGGCATCCCCCTGGGCCGCCTCGACATCACCCACTTCTCCAACGACAATCTGTTTGTGCAAGTGCTGGACAATGTGCGCGAACGCGACTGTTTTGTAGTGCAATCCTTCACGGCGCCCGTCAGCGACCACATCCTCGAGTTGATGATCACCCTCGACGCCCTACGCAGCGCCTCGGCGCAGCGCATCACCGCCGTGATCCCCTACTATTCCTATGCCCGCTCGGACAAGAAGGACGCCCCGCGCATCTCCATTACGGGCCGCCTGATCGCCGACCTGCTCCACACCGCCGGGGCCAACCGGGTCTTGACCATGGACCTGCACGCACCGCAGGTACACGGCTTCTTTAGCGTGCCGGTGGACCACCTGACCGCCATCCCCCTCATTACGGATTATGTCAAGGAGAACTACGATCTGAGCCGGGCCGTCGCCGTCGCCGCCGACGCCGGGGGAGCGAAGCGGGTCGGCCGCGTCGCCGAGCGGTTGGGGCTGCCCATGGCGATTATCGACAAGCGCCGCATCGCCGACCAGAACGTGCAACAGGGCTTTGTCGTGGGCGAAGTGGAAGGGCGCACCGCGCTGGTCTTTGAGGACGAGATCGCTACGGGCGGCACGATGATCAGCACGATCCGCACCCTCTTATCGGCGGGGGCCAGCCAGGTCATTGCGGGCGCGACGCACCCCATCCTCTGCGGCAACGCTGTGGAGAAGCTGCAAGCAAGCGGCCTCGCCGAGTTGATCGTCACCAACACGTGCCATGTCCCGCCCAACCGGCGTCTGCCCAAGTTGAAGGTACTGTCGGTTGGGCCGCTGATGGCCGAAGCCGTCCGCCGCATCCACACCGGCGAGAGCGTGGGCGCGCTCTTTACTTAGGCCACCGCGGCCAGTGGCCGTCGCCATCAGGACAAAGAAATGGGGCTGCCCATCGCGGACAGCCCCGTTTTCGTCTTTGCCAGCCCGCGTCTATTCCTCGATCGGGTTCCCGTTACCGTCCACCACCAGCACGGGCCGGATCGCTTCGAGTTGGGGCTTGAGCGTCGCGGCGTCGCCCACCACCACGATCAGCGGCGCGTCGCTGTCGATGTATTTCGCCGCCGCGGCCATCGCTTCTGCGGCGGTCACGGCCTCCAGCCGCGCCAGATACTCGTTTAGCTCCTCGATGGGCACGCCGGTCAGCGCCCGCGCCGCCAGTTGATCCGCAAACCGCGCCGGGTCTTCCATTGCCAGCGCAAAGCCACCGATGATCTGCCCTTTGGCGTCGGCCAATTCCGCCTCCGCCATCGGCTCGGTGCGGATGCGCGCCAGTTCCGCCAGAATCTCAACGACCGCCGCGCCCGCCGTCTCCGGGTTGAAATCGCCCTGCACACGGAACGACGCCGGCGCGTTGGGACGGGCAAACCGGCTATACACGCCGTAGGTGTAGCCCTTGTCTTCGCGCAGGTTCAGGAAGAGGCGCGACGATGACCCGCCGCCCAGCGCGGCATTGGTGACCTCCAGCGCATACCGGTCCGGGTTGCGCGCATCGATCCCCAGGTTGCCGACCTGGATGGTCGCCTGTTCGGAGCCGGGCCGGTCCACCAAGTAGATCGCCGCCGTGTCGGCGGGGGCCGCCGTTGGGTAATCCAAGTAATCCGGTACGTCTGCCGTCTGCCACAGACCGAACGCGCGCTCGGCTTCCGCCTTGGCCGCGTCCGCGGTCAGGTCCCCGACCACGATCAACAGCGCATTGTTGGGCCGGTAGTAGGTCCGATGGAATGTGCGCACGTCATTGCGCGTCAGGCCGCCGACCGTCTCCGGCGTGGTGATATAGCCGTAGGGGTGGCCGTCAAACAGCACCCGGCCAAACTCGCGGTTCGCCATACTGGTAGGCGCGACCGCATCTTGCTCCAGCAAGGTCAACGTCTGCGCTTTGGCGACATCAAACTCGGCCTGGGGAAAGACGGCATAGCGCGCCACCTCGCTCAACAGGCTAAACGCCAGCCGCGTATCCGTCGTCAGCGTACTCACTGAGACCGTCGTGTACTCCAGCGCGGCGCTGGCCGAGATCGAGCCGCCGACCGCCTCAATCAGTTCGGCGATGGTCGCGGCCGATTTCTTGACCGTGCCTTTGGTAATCAGGTCGGCCATCAAGTCGGCGATGCCCTGCTGCTCTGGACCGGCGGCGGGATTCGCACCGCCTACGACTAGCTGCAACTGGAGCTTGGGCACTTCGTTCTGCGGCACAAAGATCACGTCCAGCCCGTTGTCCAGCGTGAAGGTCTCAAAGGGCGGGAAGTTGCTGGTCAGTGCTCCCAACGGGGCGGGTACTTCGCTCGTGGTAACGGTACCCGCCGGCAGCGCGGCGATGGCCGCGTCCGGTATTTCCAGCACGGCGGGCAGCTCCGCGGCCGCCTGTTCCGTTGCCCCCCCCGGTGTCACCACCGTCGTGGTATCGGTCGACTCCTCGCCGTCTTGCACCACCAGTTGGAAATTCATCGGCTTGTCGCACAGATACAATTGCGCCACGCGCTGCACATCCTCCACCGTCACCGCCTCATACAGGGCCAGTTCGGTCAGGATGCTGTCCGGCGTCCCAAACGTCAGCGTCGCGTCCTGCAGCCATTCCGCCGTCTCATGCGCCGACGCGCGATAGGAGGTCAGCGACCCGGCCACCACCTGCTGCTTGACGCGCGCCAGTTCGGCCTCGCTGACGCCCTCGGTGCGGACCTTGGTGAATTCCTCCTGCATGACGCTCGCCATCTCGTCCAGCGTGCCGCCCTGATTGGGCAGCGCCGCGGCGTAGAGAATCGTCAAGCCCAGGCGGTCGTCCAGCCCGACGAAAGCGGCCGCCGCCTTCCCTTGCTGCACGACGTTACGCTGCAAACGGCTGGCGTTGCCGCCGGACAAAATGCTGGACAACAAGCCCAGGGCATAGAAATCCGGGTGGCCGCGCGCCGGCGCGATCACGGTCATCCCCAAACGCGGGATACGGATCTGCCCGTCTACCAGCGTCTCTTCCGTGCCAACCTGGCAGCCGGTCACCGCATCCGTCCGCAGCGCCGGGAAGGCGTCCGGCAGCGGGTGCTCCGCCAGCATCGGCGTCAGCGGCTCACCGCCGGGTATGCCGCTATAGTAGGCCTGGATGAGCGCCTTGGCCTGGTCCAGATCGATATCACCCACCACGGCCAGCGTGGCGTTGTTTGGCTTGTAGTACTCGTCATGGAACGCCTGCACATCGGCGAAGGGCGCGGCCGTCAAATCCTCCACGCTGCCGATGACGGGGCGCGCATACGGCGCATACCCGGCCGTGGCCTGCGTGAACAGCCGCAGGTTCGCGCGGCCATAGGGCTGATTCGCCACCCGCTGGTTGAACTCCTGGATCACGACGTCGCGCTGGTTAACGTAGGCCTCCTCCGTCACCTGGAGCGACCGCATCCGGTCGGCCTCCATCCACAGGATGCGCGGCAGTTCGTTGGACGGCGCGACTTCCCAATAGACGGTCATATCGTCCGACGTATAGGCGTTGTTGTTCGCGCCGATCGGCTCCAACAGCGTGTCCCATTCGCCGTTGGCGATATTCTCCGACCCTTCAAACATCATGTGTTCAAAGAGATGGGCAAAGCCCGACCGCCCTTCCGGGTCATTCGCGCCGCCGACGTGATACCAGATATCTACCGCAACGACCGGGGCCGAATGGTCCTCCGCTAAGATCACCCGCAACCCATTGGGCAGCAGATAGTCCGTCGTCTCCAACAGATAGTCCTCGAAGCGAATCGCATCGCCGGCTTGGGCGCGGGCCGACGACGCGCAGATCGGCTGTATTGCAAGCACGGCCAACAGCGCAAGCCACACGCCACGCGCCACCATCTTCCGCATCATCCTCTGCCTTCTCCTTGTGATTCCTCGTTGCACACACGGGTTCGGTCGTTGTGGCTATGTCGCTGCGCCGGTTAACCAGTCGGGCAATCCGCCCTCGGTCTCGGCCTGCCAGATGGCGTCAAACACCTCTGCGCCGGCGGCGTCACGCACGGCGCGCAAATGCGCCTGCGCCTGCCGCGCATCCTCGGCGAACCCCATCGCGGCCAGCGCCGCTTCGGCCTGCCGTCCGTGGGTCAGCGCCGCGCGCCAGTCGCCCTGGCGCTGCTGCCACTGCGCCATGTTGAGCCGGGTAATGGCTACCCCGCGGCCATCGCCCGCGTTTTCCGCCGCTTGCAGCGCGGCCTCGTAGAGCCGCCCCGCGCCAACGGGGTCACCGCGGTCCGCGGCCAGCCCCGCCAAGGCGGCTTGTGTCGTCGCGACGCCGCGGCGGTCGCTGAGGCGCTGAAACATCTCCAGCGCGCCCCGGTACGCCTGCTCCGCCCCATCGTGCTGGCCGACTTGGCGCAAGAGTCCCGCAATCACGGACTGGCCGCGGGCAATCTCGCGCGGGTCCCCCAAGTCTTGATGGGTGTGCAGGGCAGCCTCGGCCATCGCCAACGCCTCCTGATATTCGCCCCGCCGCGCCAACAGCGTCGCCAGCGCGTTTTGGATCACGGCGACGCCGCGCCGCTCGCCCAACTGCTCATAGACGCGCAGCGCGCCCTGAAACAGCCCAAGCGCGGCTTCGTCCTCACCCATTTGCATGGAGAGGTGCGCCAGCGCGCTGCGACAGATGGCCGCACCCCGCAGATCGCCTAGCCGTTCCAGGGTCGCCAACGCGGCTTCGTCCAGCGCCTGGGCCTCGCGCGGATAGCCCAACTCGGCCATCAATTCGGCCAGCGAGTGCTGCACAATCGCCTGGCCGCGCACATCGCCCATCGCGTGCGCGCCCGCCAGCGCGCGCCGGAACAGCCGTAGCGCCTCCTGCGGTTCGCCCAACTGGCGCAACAGGGCCGCCATCGCATGGGCCAGGACCGCCGATCCACGCCGGTCCTGCAAGTGGTCCGCCGTCCGCAGCGCCGCTTCATACAGCGCCAATGCCTCGCGCGGACGCCCGGCTTGCGCCACCGTCGCGGCCAGCGCGCTGCGCACGCTCGCGGCCTCCTGCTGGTCGCCGATCTCCTCCAGCGCCGCCAGCGCCTCCTCCAAGAGCTTGGCCGCCTCATCTGGGCGGCCCAACTGCCGCAGCAGCGCAGCCTTCACGGCGCACGTCACCGCGGTTTCGCGCACATCGCCCAGTGCGTACTGCTGCGCCAACGCTCGTTCATATTCGGCTGCGGCCTCCTCCGGGCGTCCCGTGTTGGCCAGCAGCGTGGCAAAGCGCGCCCGGACAATGGCCGCGCCGCGCAGGTCCGCCACGGCCTCGAGCGTCGCGATGGACGCCACATACAGCCGTTGGGCTTCATCCAGGTCACCCGCCTGCGCCATGATGGCCGCCATGCCCGCATCCACCAACGCCGTGACACGGCGGTCACCCGCCGCCGCGGCGGCCTGGATGGCCTGGTCCAACTGGGCGCGGGCCGCCGGCCCTTCACCCAGGCGACTCAGTAGTTCGGCCAGCGCGACCAGCGCCTCCGCTTCCGTGGCCGGTGCCCCGACCGTCCGCGCCGCGGCCAGTGCGGCGGCGTAATACTCCCGCGCCGCCTGCGGATCGCCGTGCCGCGCCGCCACATCGCCAAGCAGCTTCTGGGCGCGCGCCACCCCGGCGCTGTCATTGGCCCCCCGCCAAAGCGCCAGCGCCTGCCGCGCCGCCGCTGCCGCCGCGTCATACCGGCCGCGGCGTTCGGCCTCGTCCGCCTCCGCCATCAGCATCGTCACATCAAGGGTGTTAATGCCCTACTCCCCTTCCTCAGCCCATGCTGCCACTGCGCGGCTGCCTCACTGCGCCACGCCCAGCGCGATCCCGTTCTGGGCGGGATCTTGTGTCCACCAGCGGCCATCACGCGCTTGGGCCGGTGTCCCGGCCTGCTCCAACCGCTGCAGGACCGCCTCCAGCGCCGGCGCATCGGGCAGCACGATCTCATACCACAACAGGCGGGCGGCGTCACTCGACGGCGGCGGCGCGCCCACCCCGGCCCACACATTGAAGCCCAAATGATGGTGATAGCCGCCCGCCGAGACGAAACTAGCCTGCCCACCGAAGCGCTGCATCAACGCGAACCCTAGGGTGTCCACATAGAACTGCTCGGCCGCGTCAAGGTGCGCCACGTGCAGATGCATATGCCCCATGACGGTCCCGTCCGCCATCCCGCGCCAGCTTGGATCGCCGTCCGCCGCGGCCATAATCCCGTTGGCGTCCAGCGGGTCAAGCCCCATTTGCAGCGCACCGTCGGCAACCGGCCATTCCGCCCGCGGTCGGTCGCGATAAACCTCGATCCCGTGGCCGTCCGGGTCGCTCAGATACAGCGCCTCGCTGACCCCGTGATCGCTCGCGCCGTCGATGGGCGTGCGCGCTTCCACAAAATGGCGCAGCGCCCGCCCCAGGTCCGGCCGTGACGGCGTGAGGATCGCGAAATGATACAGACCCGTGCGTCCGCGCAGGGCGCGGCGGGCCCCCGGCTGCTCGTGCAATTCCAACAGCCGCCGGCCGCCTACGCCCAGACTTGCCCGCCCCGACTGGCGGTCAAGCACACGCAGCCCGATGTGCGCCTCATAGTAGTCAACCGACCGCGCTAGATCGCTCACCACCAGGGCCGCGGTCCCCATGTGCGTCGCGGGATGAATCGTATCCGTCATCACACTGCCTTTCTACAACCGTTCCGCCCGTTCCGCAACCACGTCGAGGATATACCCCTGAAAGTCGCGCAGCAGAAAATCCAGCCAAAGCCCCGCATACGGATTCAAGGTAGTCGCCAACTGATAGCGGCTGGTAAGATGCAACTGCACTTTTCCGCCGTCCATCGGCTCGATGCGGTACTCCACATCCTGAACATCCAGGTGTTTCCCTTCCACCGCGCGCCACAGCGGCGACGGCAGCGAGTCCGGGTCCACCTCCACGTCAAAGCGATATAGCGCATAGGGCTGCCACACGCGCACCGGCTCCACAACCGCCAGCCCGTTGTCATAGGTCGCCTGGCGCATACCGTTCACGCCCGGCGCGGTCAGCGTCGCGGCCACCGGGTCCGGCAGCCCTATGGCCCGAAACCAGGCGAAACGCCGCTCGGCAGGCTGGATTTCCGGCACGGCCACAAACGTATCCCACACCTGTTGCGGTGTGGCCTCCACGACCACCGTCGTCCGCACCGTGCGCTCGGTCAGCGGCGGCTGCCATTGCGCCTCCAGCGGCCCCAGCAAGAACGGTGCGATCAGCAGCATGGGCAGCAGCGGCCCGCCGCACCGCGCGCTGCCCCGCCTGCGCCGCCACGTGACCAGCACCCCACCTACGCTGGACATGAGGAAGAAGATGGGCAGCGCCATCACCACGCACACCCACAATTCAAGGCTAACCACGGACACCAGTACGCCCAGCGCGCCACAGACCGCCCACGGCGCAAAGATAGCATAGGCCCACGAGTCGCGATAGCCCGCCGGCGCAAACGCGGCCGTCAGCGCGCCGATCCCCAGGGGCAGCACGACCAGGAAACTCAGACAGAGCGTGCCGCGCAGGATCTCGTCGAACTGCTGAAACGCCACCTCACCGGCGACGCCGTAGCCCAGCGCGGCCAACACGCCGGCGACCGCCGGCCCGCCCTTTTCCATTCCGCGCCACGCCCACGCCATGCGCCTAAGTCTCCTCGACCATCACCGCACCGCGCGACCGCGGCGAAGAAGGAAACCTGGTACAGCGCCATGCAGACCGCCGCGGTCACTGTCGCCAGGATAGGCCGGCTACCGGCGTGTCCTCTAGCCCCCCGGGGGCTGATAGCGGCGGGGCCCCCTGGGGGAGAGATACTCGGCGCACGCACGGGGCGCCGAATA
>CAYJQA010000186.1:0-9309 GCA_964372065.1 uncultured Litorilinea sp. | reverse complement strand
GAGTTGGCCCCAGGGCCGCGGGAGGCGATAGGGATAAAAGCGTTCGATAGGATGCAGCGAGGCGGGGAAGGTGAGGACGCAGCAGCCGTCCACGCCGCGCGCAGTCCACAGTACCATATAGTCCGCGATGCGCCCGCCTGCGGCCACGTACTGCTCGAATTCGTAATGCCAGCGGCCCGGAAACTCACGCTGCAAAAAGGCCGCGAGGGCCGCATGGTCGGCGGGGGTAGCCGGGCGCACTTGCCCGGCAATGTCGCGCACGGAGCGCGGCGGCGTGTAGAGGGCCAAATCCGCGGCCACGTCCCAGACGGCCGTGGGCGCGGCGTCCGGGGTCTCGCCGCCATAGCCGTGCCGGACAAAGAAGGCAGCGGTCTCCAACTCGACCGGGACGCCGGGGACGAAGGGACGGAGACTGCCGCCCAGCCGGATGGTGCGACAGCCCTGGCCCAAGAGCCAGCCTTCGGCCCAGGTCAGAAGGCGACTGCCGACGCCTTGTCGCCGGTAGTCCGGCGCGACGACGAGAGCGTCGATCCAGCCTTGTTCGGGCGACGCGACGGCGGGGTTATCCGGCAGCATGGAGGCCACGACAAAACCGGCCGGCGCATCGCCTACCAGAGCCAACATGGCCGCCTGACGGACGCCTCCGCCGGGATGCAGATTGTAGGTGATGAAGCGCGGGGAGACGGCCATCTCGTCGCCGCAGGCGGCGTTCCAGAGTGTCGCCGCGTGGGAGACATGGGCCGGGTCCTGCCCGTCGATGGCTTGCAGGCGAAAGGGTGGGGTCATGGCGCGGGTGTGCTCGCCTGTTGTTCGAGGAAACAGAGGATGCTGTCGGCCACGCCGCGGGCGGCGCGCGCCGGATCCTGGGTTAACAATATCTGGTCGCCGCCCAAAAAGCCCAGTTCCAGAATGACGGCGGGCGTGGTGGGCGCGATCTTGCGAAAGGCGTGGTATTCGATCATGTTTTCGGTGACGGTGTCAGGATGGTGAGGTAGGCCGGTGACGCCGGCATAGTGTTGGTCAATACACGCCAGCAACTGGTCTGCGACATCCGGGATTTGGCTGAGCGTGTAGTAGGCGGCTTTGTAGCCGGTGGCGTCGATACAACTGTCGGCGTGCAAGCTCAGCAGCGCCGCGACTTGCAGATTGTCCAGGCGCGGGTCGTATTCGTCGAGGATCAGCACATCGGCCCCGGCCTCACGCAGCAGACCGGCGGCGAGGGTGGCGACGACGGCGTTGACTTCGGCTTCGGTCAAGATGGTGTTGCCTGCGGCGTCGGAACAGATCGCGCCGGAGTCATATCCGGCGTGGCCGCTGATGAGCGCGACCGGGCGGTTGAACGCGGACACCACGAGGGGCTGCGAGGTCAAGCTGTCGCGCCACGGTACTTCCAGGCCAAATACGCGCGCCACGATCACGGCGATTCCGAGAAACGCCGCAAAACCCAACATGGCAAAAATACGTTGAATGGATTGGACCGTCGTGCGCCGCACAGAACCTTCCTTTGCCGCCGAGTCGTGAGGGGCCCAACGGTTCATCGGATATTGTAGCTTGCGCGAAGATGGTGTCAACTTCGGCAGGAAGCCCAGTGTAGCCCGAACGTCGGAGAATTGACAAAGGCCGCGGCGCAGGCTAGACTGGACTTTACTGCTTGCATCAAGACGACGCGGCTGCGCCGTGGTCTTTGCGGTCGTGGTTTTAGCGCCGGTCTGAATGTCAAATGGCCCACCAATTGATGCCTAGATGACCACCAACTTCTCACGCAAATCCACCCGACCCGACAACGCATTTGGGGAGACCCCCGGCGGTGGTCGCGCGTCCGCGGGCGCACCGCAAGGGCTTGGCGCGGTCTTGCGCGAACGGCGTGAGGCGATGGGCGTTTCGTTGGCCGAGGTCGAGGTGGCGACGCGCATCCGCCAGAAGTATCTGTCCGCGCTGGAGGCCGACGACTGGCATCTGCTGCCGGGCGAAGTGGTGGGACGCGGTTTCTTGCGCAACTATGCCGACTATTTGGGGCTGGACCCGCAAGAGGCGATGGACCGCCGCCGCGCGGTGACCGATGCCAACCTGACGGTGGCCCTGTCGACGACCAGCGCGGGCGCGCCCTTGCCGCCCACGCGTGAGGTAGACTACCGTCCGAAAGAAGTGGACCTCAAGGACGAGGGCGACGGCATCCAGCGGGGCGAGATCCGGCTGACGCCGATCCTGTCCATACTTGGGGTGGCGGTCGTCGTCATGTTGGGCTGGTGGGTGATTAGCACGTTTCGTGAACCGATCGGCGACGCCTTCGGTGGGGTGCAGGCAGGTGTAACCGGCCTGTTTGACCGGCCCACGGCCACGCCGACGGTCCTGGTGGCTGGTGTCGTGAACGAGCAGAATGTGACGGACGGGGCCACGCCGGAAAGCGCGGCGACGCCCGGCGCGGCGACCGACGCCGCCACCAAGCCCGGTATCATCATGTTGGGCAGCGGCACGGCGACAGCCGTGGTGGATGCCGGCGCGGGCGGTGGCGGGGCGAGTGACCAGCCCGTGCTAATGCCGACGGCGACGCCCGCGGTGGCAGCGGAGCTACCTGCGCCCGTGGCCGAGGTTCCAACCGCCACGCCGTTCCCGCCGACGCCCCTGCCCGAACTGCCCACGGCCACACCGGTCCCGCCGACGCCGACACCGGAACCGCCCACGCCGACGCCCGAAGTGCTATTGCCCACGGCGACGCCGACGCTCGAAGCGCCGCCCGTCGCGGCCGCCGCATGCGCCGACCCGCGGTCGGTGATCAGCAGCCCCGGCGTCAATCAAGTCCTGAGTGGCATCGCGGGGATCAGCGGCTCGGCGACGCACGAGGCGTTCCAGTATTACAAGTTGGAATTTGCGCCGGGTGCCAACGCGGCCGGCGGGTATGTCTATTTTGGCGGCGGCAGCGTGCAGATTTCGGCTGCTTTCTTGGGCAATTTCGACACGACGTCGCTTGCTAACGGCGCGTATACCATCCGCCTGACGGTGGTGGACCAGAGCGGCAATTTCCCGCCGCCGTGTGATGTGAGCGTGGTGATCCAGAACTAGCCGGTTGCGGGCACGGACGATAAACCAGCGGGGACGCTCCAGCGGAGCGTCCCCGTTTTTATGTGCGGTGGAGTGTAGAGTGTGCGGCTAGTCGGCCGGCTGCGCCGCGCGGGGCGACGTGACTTCGATGGGGATGGTTTCGATCTCGCCGTCGGCGTTGCGCTGCAGCCGGTAGAGCTGGCTGGCCTTGTCGGTCATCATGACGCCGTGGACGTGGTCGATCTCGTGTTGGAAGATGCGCGCCATCCAGTCGAAACCCTTGTAGCGCACTTCCTTGCCGTGGCGGTCTTGGGCGCGCACGCCCAACTGCGTGGCGCGGTCCACATCGGCGGCGATGCCGGGCAGGCTCAGACAGCCTTCCTGCGCGACTTCGCTCCCCTTGGCCTTGATGATCTCCGGATTGATCAACTCAAAAACCGTTAAGGTCTTCTCCTGGTCATCCTCGTCTTCGGGATACTCGACGACGAGGATGCGCTTGTCGACGCCGACCTGGGGCGCGGCCAAGCCGACGCCGGGTGCGGCGCGCAGCGTTTCCAGCATGTCATCCAACAAGCGATGCAATTCCGGGCCAAAGTCGCGCACGCGGTGGGCCGGGCGATAGAGAATGGCGTCGTCGGCGTCGCCGGCGGTCACGATTCGCAATTGAGACATCACACTTCCTCACTAAACGGAATACGGTCGGCCCCCCAGGGCGTTCGTTATGTTAGGTGAAGGTGGGGTCTTTGTCAAACCTCGACCGGCGCACGGCAACCTCTGGCGGCGCAAAAAAGACGCCTGCCGACGGATCCCGTCGGCAGGCGGCATGACTCATGCGAACACAAAACGTGGCGGTGGCAACGCCGCGCTTAGCGCGTAAGATTCGGCAACAGGAGCGTGTCGGGACGGCCCGGCTGCTCTTCTTCCTCTTCGCCGGTAGGCGTAGCGTCGAGGAAGTCGGGGATGTCGTTGTTGTTAAGGTCGCCGGCGCCTTCGGTGATATCGTCGACGCCGTCGTTATCCTGGTCATCGCCAGGCTGCGACAGGACGATCGCACGCGTCGCGGTGGCGTCGACTACCTGACCGGCCGTCGCCGCGGCCGCATCTACCGCGTCGAGCGCCAAGATCGGATCGGCCAGCACGCCGGTCCAGGTGGTGAGTCCGGTAATATTGGCGGTGATCGTCTCAGTGGCCGGAACCCCTGCCTCCACGTTGGAATAGCTGGCGCCGGGCGGCAGATCATGCGGGAAGTTGCCAAAGATCGCGCCCAAGCGGCTGTCATTGAGGCTGTGCTTGGTGAAGGTGTAGTCGCCGGTGTTGGTCACGGTGAAGCAGTACTTGACGGTGGTTCCCGCCGGGACTATGGTCAGGCTCTTGTCGATGGTCTGGCAGGCCGGGTTGTAGCCGTCCACCCAAACGGTGCGCGTCAAGCTGAGACTGCCGGCCAGCACGGTGGCGTCGTCGCTGTCGCTGATCGGCAGGCCCGATGGCGTGTTGTTGACCAGGGCTTGCGCCGTTACGGTGGCGGTGTTGACGAAGCTGTCGTTGACCGTGACCGGGCAACTGTAGACACTCTGCTGGCCTGGGCCAAGATTGGCGATGACGCCGGCGGTGCGGCTGCAATCGGGAGCTTGCGGGTCACTGACGGCGATGGCCGTCAAGTCAATGTTGCCGGTGTTCAGGACGGTGACGGTGAAGGTGGCCGACCCTCCCTGCGGCGCGCCCTGCAGGTCGGGCGACTTGCTGATGCTGACGGCGGGTGCGGCGACCGGCACGGTGAGCGACGGGTTAAGCCCGCAAGGCCCGGCCACGCTGATCTTGACATTGCCGGACACAGTGGGCGTCACGACCGCGCGCAGGCGACTGTCGTGGAGGAACTGGTTGATCGACGCCGCGGCCGCGATGACGCCATTGTCGCTGCTGATGGTGAAGATGGGCGGTTCGTTGAGATTGCCGACGCCTTCCTGCAGGAAGTAAGTCTGGCCCGCGTCGGCGAACCGGAAGGAGGCCAGGGTCGGGTAGCCGGGTATGGTCGGGTTGGGGACGGCGCTGGCGAGGAACGTGTTGATCCAGGGGGTGTCGCTGACAATACCGGTCCCCCTGATGATGGCGTTGCCGGAACCGGGCGGATTAGGCCCGCCGGCATTGCCCCACCAGTTGCCGCGCGCATCGGCGACGACTGCGCTGGGAAATAGTGTCACGGCCGGGGCGATCGCGCCGGTCGGGACGATGGGCGTCTGGTTTATGCTCAGACCGGCGCCGTTTTCGCAGATGACGTTGCCGGTGATGACGGCGGTGGCCGCCGGGGCCACGACGGCGTTGGCCCCAAACACATCGTAGAGTCCCTCTTCAAACGCGACGCCGCTGCCGGTGTTGCTCTGGATCAACGAGTTGACGATCTGATGCGGTATCTGGCTGACCACCGCGGCGTCAAGCGCGATCGTCGAACTGATAAGGATGCCGGTCCCGTTGTTTTGGGCGGTCACGTTGGTGACGGTCATGGCCGTATAGTCGGCGTTGATATGGATACCGGCGCCGATGTTACCGCTGCTCGTCGTGTTGCTGACGGCCAGCGCTGCGAAGGACACAAATTGAGGGGTGAGAACTTCCGCGGGCACGGCCGCGATGCCGGCCGCGCCGGCGAAGTTCGCTGCGCTGCCCAAGAGATTGGCGCAGATATCGGGGTCTTGGAGAATGCCGTCCTCGACATTGTCGGCGGCAGTGCTGTTGACGACGGTGGCCGCGCTGCCGAACGGGAAGAGGCAGAAGCCGTAGTTCTCATTCGCCGTAGCGTCTGCGCCGTCAACGGCGATCTGAGCGCCAATGAGGCGGAACCCGGCGAACGGGCCAATGAGGCCGTTCGCGGCTTCTACCGCTCCCTTCACGAATGCTCCATAATACCAGCCATTATTGTCGGCAGTGCTGTTGGTGACCGCGATCGAGCCGGATGTGCAGGGGCCAGCGCCGGCCTGCGCCACCACGCCGCTCTGCACCGCCACCCCGTCGAAGCCATTGTCCTTCGCGGTTGCGTCGTTCAACTCGACAGGCCCGGCGAACGACAAGACCCAAAAGCCATAACCGGCGTTGCGGGAGGCTTCGGTATTCTCGATGTGGACGGAAGGACTGCTGCTCTGGACGCTCGCATTGCACGGGTCACCTAATACCGACATGACGAAGACGCCGGAGGATTGGGGGCCTGCCAACAATGTCGAACCGTTGTCGTTGGCCTCGCTGTCCAGGAGGTCTAGGCTGCCCGCCACGGGGATGAAGATTCCCCCAAGGTCATTGTCGTTGGCCTGGAGCTTCTCGAGGTGCATGGTCGGCGCGCCGGGGTCGCCGATCAGCGAGAAACCAGCCTCGGCGTTCTTGTTGGCGGTGGTATTGACGATGGTAAGCCCTTGGGTAGCGTCGATATAGAAGCCGAAGGCACGGTTTCGATAGGACTGGACGTTGGCGATGTTGACGCTGCCGACGATCGGCCCATCGAGGGAAACCCCGTTGCCGAGGGCGTCGTGGATGTACACATCCTGGACCGTGATGTTACCTGTGAAGATGTCACTCACATAGAGGGCGCTGCCGGGGGCGGTCCAGTCCACTGTGCCGGCTACGCTGGGCTCCTTGCGCAGCGTGATGTTGCCGACGCCCGCGCCGCCGTTCATGGTCATCAGGTCGACGGACTCGTCAAAGACGCCCGGGCAGATATTCACAACGCCACCCGGCGCGGTGTTGTTGACAGCCTCTTGAATGGTGGCGAAGTTGGGCGAGTGGCCGGGGCAGCCGGCATAGGTGGTCGTCGCGGCGGCGGCGACAGTGGACACGTCGTGGGTGGTTGCCCACAGGAGCGCCAGCAACGCCAACGGCAAGGTGAGGACGATTGTCCAGGGGATGCGACGCGGCGGCATGGGCGGTCGTTCCAATCTGAGTGTGGATCGATGAGTTGTGCGTTCCAAGTGGTTCATTTGTCCTCCCCACTGGATCAATGGACGATATGTAATTGGTTGTTAAGACCGGCGCGGGATCTCGCCGATGGGGAACTGTCAGCACCGCATGTTTGCCTAGTGTCAGTATAGCGGGGCAAACGCGCGAGAACAAGTCGAGGAAATCGCGCCGGTGCGCCCTGTGTGATCGCCGAGACGCACGGGGTTCGGCAAAGGCAAGCAAAAATCCGCTGTTTGACACGCATCGGACCGGCATGTTACAATTCGCTAACAAATGGCCTGACCATTTGTTAGCCATTTTGATGCGGCGCGCTCCCATGTAACGTGCCAAAGTCCAAGTTCCAGTCCGATACTTTCACCTGTTCGGCAACCCTGCGGCTGCGCAAGCGCGGGCATGCTTCCTGATGTTGTGCTGCGCGTGGGTCGTTAACTGGACGGCTCAGTCGCGGCCGGCTTGACGTTGACCGGCGGTGTGGCAGTGACCGCATTCCGGGCGCAATACCGCGCCGCCTACCTGCATGCGCGGTGGGCCTGCGGCGACGCCGGCCCCGCCTCTATCCGGCACGTCACGCCGGCAGTCAAATCATACAGAATCGAAGAGGAGTTTGGGATGAAGCTCGTTACCTACCAGCCAGACGGGGCACAGCCGCAACTGGGCGTGATCGTCGGCGACCGGGTCGTCAACTTGGCGCTGGCATCGCAGGGGCAACTGCCCAATGACATGCGCGCGTTCCTGGAGATGGGACAACCGGCGCTGGACGCGGCCGCGGCCATTGCCGCACAAGGCGCGGGCGGCGACAGCGTCGCGCTGAGCGCGGTCAAGCTGCTGGCCCCCATCGGCAACCCGTCCAAGGTGGTCGCGATTGGGCTGAACTACATGGACCACGTGCGCGAATCCGGGGGCAAAGTGCCGCAGATCGCGACGATGTTCACCAAGTACACGAGTTCCATCGTGGGGCCGGGTGACGCCATTCGCTGGGATCCGGCGCTGAGCAGCAAGGTGGACTTCGAGGCGGAATTGGCGGTGGTGATCGGCAAGCGGGCGTCCAAGGTCAGCGAGGCCGACGCCTTTGACCATGTGGTCGGGTACATGAACTGCCACGACGTGAGCGCGCGCGACTTGCAGTTGGATAAGGGCGACCAGTGGATTATGGGCAAGTCGCTGGACACCTTCTGCCCGTTGGGGCCGTGGCTGGTGACCAAGGACGAGATCGCGGACCCGCACACCCTGTCGATCAAGTGCCTGGTCAACGGCGTGGCGCTGCAGGACTCCAACACCCGCGAGTTGATCTACAAGATCCCATATTTGATCGCGTATGTGAGCCGCGGCATCACGCTGCTGCCGGGCGATGTGATTACCACGGGGACGCCGCACGGCGTGGGCGCGTTCCGCAACCCGCCGGTCTATCTGAAGCATGGCGACGTGGTGACGGTGGAGGTCGGCGGACTGGGGCAGTTGACCAACCCGTGTGTGGAGGAAGCGGCGGCATGACCGGCGAGACGTTTATGTTGACCGGCGCGATGGGGTGTATCGGCGCTTGGGCGATGCGCAATCTGGTGCGCGCAGGGGCCACCGTGGTGGCGACCGACCTGGTCACCGACCCGGTACGCCCGCGCCTGGTCATGCGCGACGACGATCTGGCGCAGGTCAAGCTCGTCAAGCTCGACGTGACCGACCTGAAGGCCGTGCGCACGGTCGTGGAGGAGAACGGCGTTACCCATATCGTGCACCTGGCCGGGCTGCAAATGCCCTTCTGCCGGGCGAACCCGGCGGCGGGCGCGGCGGTCAATGTGGTGGGCACGGTGAACATCCTGGAGGCGGCGCGCCACAACTGGGGCCAGGTCAAAGGCTTGGCCTATGCCAGTTCGCTGGCGGTCTTGGGGCCGAAGCAGAACTATCCCGACACGCCGGTGAAGGATGACGCGCCGCTGGCGCCGGGGT
Source organism: uncultured Litorilinea sp. (assembly GCA_964372065.1). GTDB lineage: Bacteria > Chloroflexota > Anaerolineae > Caldilineales > Caldilineaceae > QEUY01. The sequence goes on along the minus strand of CAYJQA010000186.1, from coordinate 393 downwards.
CGCTCTACGGCGTCTATAAGCAGGCCAACGAGTGGACGGCGCGCATTTACTGGCAAGACTGGCAGATTCCCAGCGTCGGGCTGCGTCCGTACATCGTCTATGGGGTGGGCCGCGACCAGGGGATGACCTCGGATATTGCCAAGGCTATGTTGGCGGCGGCGGCGGGGCGACCCTATCACATTCGTTTTGGCGGGCCGGTGGGCTTGCAGCACGCCGACGATGTGGCGCGCATCTTTGTCGGCTGTGCGCGGTCCGGGTATCAGGGCGCGACGGCGTGCAACCTGCGCAACGACGTGGTAACGGTGGCCGATTTCGCAGCGCAGGTGAAGGCGCGCGTCGCAGATGCCAAGATCACCGTGCAAGCGGACAATCTGCTGCCCTTCCCCTTTGACC
>CAYJQA010000185.1:0-9389 GCA_964372065.1 uncultured Litorilinea sp. | reverse complement strand
GTTTATGTATCGCTCCCGGACGGCTCAAACACGCGCTGCTTGACCTGTGAAACGCGCGCCAACTCACCGCGAGTCAACCGGCATAAAACCAATCCGACTTGGGATCCATCCGGCGCCTGGATTGTTATGCAGGTTGAAATGGATAGCCATCCCTTCGCGTTTCTGAATACGAATAAGCTCTTATCAGAACTGGCAGTAAACGGGTTGTGGAGCGATTTATACGTTACGACGCCTGACGGAACTGTCTGGCACAAGCTTACAGACTATACCTCCGATAAAACAGACGGCGCGATGTCTCCGTGGTTTTCGGCGGATGGTACCAAACTAGTGTGGTCGCGTCTTACGGAAGCAGCGTCGTCTGAACACAAGTTTGGCAAGTGGAAGCTATTGGTGGCGGACTTCGTTGTTGTAAACGGCATACCGCGTCTGGAAAATATCCAGGATCTTACTCCGAGCGGAGCGTCTCTGGTAGAATCTCACGGATTTTCTCCCGACGGCAACTACATTTTGTTTACTTCAGATATAGATAATACGCATGATTGGGGAATGGATATCTATACCATGCGGCTCTCTGACCGTTCAATAACGAATCTGACCCAAAGTGTATTTTGGGAAGAGCATTCGCACTATACCGCCAGCGGGCGGAAAATCATCTATATGTCTTCCGAGCCGTATCCGAAAGAATTCCTTAAAACTGAACTTATGATAGCTGATGCAGGCGGGTCTGATCCGCAGCAGTTAACGCACTTCAACGTGAAAGGCTACCCTGAATATACGGCCGAAAAAAGCATGCCGACCCGTTCTGCATTCAGCCCTGACGGCTCAAAACTGATCGCCAATTTACAGTCGGGCTCCCGGTATCCATCAAGCCAGATATGGGTTCTGGAATTCGCCGGTAACTGTGGAGCATGACGGAAAACAAAACAGAGTATACGTCCGCTGCTATCCTGGCATGTTTCCTGAAAAATGCTGTATGCAAAGGACACAATGCACCACCATCTGAGCCGTTGGGCTGCCCGCGCCGACAGGGGCCGGACTCTCCTGATCCTGTGTCTGTGTATCGCCCTGCTCTTGGGCGGGCCGCTGCCCGCGGCCGCGGCTGTGCGGACGCAAACCCCGCCGATGGGCTGTGACGCAGTTGAGCCCGCCGCGCTGCGCGACGAACTCAACCGGGTCAGCCAGGCCGTCTTTGCGGGCGATTCGCCGCTGGTGGACATGGGGGGGCTGGCGGCGCGGCAGTGGCAGTTGGTGGGCATGGACGCGGTCATCGACGCCGCGGTCGCGCGCGCGGTAATGCAAGTGCGCGCCGACACCGACCTGTGGAACCGCTTCCTCTCCGGTTGGTCGCCCAGCACGGCCGAAGAATTGACGCGCCAGGTGGCCGACGTGGCCTTTACCTCGCCCGCGTTTCTGGCCGGGCTGGAGGCGCTTTCGGCGGGGATCGCGACCGAACTGGCGGACGCGGTGGCGACGCTCTCCGCCGAGTCGGCGACCGAGGCGACGCTCTGCCTGCAGGAGTTTATTACCGCCCGCTATTCGGCCGCGCTGGTCGGCGTCTTTACGCGAGAGATCGAGGCCGAGACCGCGGCGCTGGACTTGACCGACGCCCCGGCCAACACATCGGGCATCCTGACCGTACTGGACCGCCACAAGACCGCGCTGGGCGGCGTGGGCGTGATCATCGCCGGGCAGGTCGCCAAGCGCATCATGGTGCGGCTGGGGCAGAACATCGCCAAGCGCGTGGCCGGGCGCGTTGTGGGCCGCGTCATCGGCAAGGCCGGTTCGACCGTCGTGCCCGCGGTGGGCTGGGTGGTAGGCGCGGCGCTGATCGCCTATGACCTGCTGGAGAGTCGCGACGGGGCGCTGCCCCAGATTCAAGCGGGGCTGACCGGCGCGGAGGTGAAGGCCACGCTGCGCGCCGAGATCACCGGCGCGGTGGCGACCGAACTGCGGCTGGAGATGCCGCAACTGGCGCGGGATATTGCCAACGACCTGTATGCGTCGTGGCTGGACTTTCAGCGCAAGTACGCCCAGGTGTTGACGCTGGCCGAGACGCAGCCGCAGGTCGCCGCGCTGCTGGGCGAGACCGACGACCCGGCCAAGCTGGCGACGCTGGTGGACGCGCTCCTGGCGGGCGGCGGTCAAGCCGCGCTCGACGCCGCGCTGGCCGACGGCAGCTTTGGCCGCGCCCTGGACTTACCCGAAACGGCCTACGCGCTGGTGACATCCGGTTCGCTGGCGACGCTGCTGGCCTGGGCCGATGTGGCGGGCAGCCAACTGGCCGATGTGGTGCGCCTGGAGGTCTACAAGCACAAGGCCCCGACTGACCTGTCCCGCGACCAACTGCTGGCGCTGCTGGCGGTGAACGACGGTGCGGCGGTCGCCACGCTGGCGCTGCTGGACGCCGGCGCGCTGGCGCGGCTGCTGGCGCTTTCCACGCCGCACTTGACCGCGCTGGCGCGCACCTTGTCCGCGGGGCAGCTCACGGCGCTGGCTGCCACGTTGGCGGAACTCGACCAGACGCAGGCCAACGACCTGGTGGCCGCGGCGCTGGACGATCCCGGCGTGCTGGCGCTGCTGGACGATGCGAGCGTGCGGCGTGAGTTGGCCGCGGCGGGCGATGTGGCCGCGGTGCTGCGCTTTGTGGCCGCGCCGGTATCGCCCGGTGGGCTGGCCGAAGATACGCTGCGGCTGGCGACGGGCGAGGTCGGCTTTGGGCTGTTCCGCGCCAAGTACGGCTGGTGGGTGACCGCGGGCGTGATCGGCGTGCCGGTGCTGCTGGTGATCGGCGTGCTGCAATCGTTGTTGGGCTGGCTGCTGGCCCCGCTGGCGGCGCTGGGCCGCGGGCTGCGTTGGGCATGGCGACGACGGTCGCCCGGCAAGCAATAGGGGGCCGCCCGTGATGCTGATTGCGCTGGACCAATTCCCGGCAAACGCCCGTCTGCTGGCGGAGGACGGGACAACCCTCCCCACGGACGGTCTTGACGTGGGCGAGTTGCTGGTCGTGGTGGCGGTGCGTGCGGCCAATGTGGTGAACGATCTGCGCGAGAACATCCGCAATCTGGTGGGCGGGCGTATGGGCCACTATGAACGGCTCATCGACGAGACGGTGCAGGGGGCGCTGAGCGAGTTGGCGGCCAAGGCGCAGGCGCGCGGCTATGACGGCGTGATCGGCGTGAAGATCGGCCATCCCAACGTGGTCGACGGTGGGGTGGAGGTGGTGGTCTATGGCAACGGCTTTCGCCGGCGGCAGGGGGATGGGGATGCGTAGCGGCGCGCACGCTCGGCGTGCCATGTCATTCCGCGGCCGCAGGCCGCGGAATCTCTCTGTGTCTGCGGACGTGGGCAGAGAGATTCCTCCTCGCCGACTCGTCGGAATGACAGGATCGGACGATACATATTGGGGTGTGGCGTGAGCGCACGGCTGTCCCGCGTGGTTGCGGCGCTGCTTGCGCTGGCGGTGGTGGGCGCGGCGCTAATCCCGGCTGCCCCGGTTTCCGCGCAGGACGGCGGCTATACCTACGCCGAGTGCGCCCAGGCTGACGCTGCCACCATCGAGGACGAGATCGCGGGCATCGCCCAGGCGGTGTTAAGCGAGGCCGAAGCCGGGCTGGACATTGACGCGCTGGTGGGCCGGGCGTGGACGGCGGTCGACGCGGGGATGGCGCTGGACGCCGCGGTCGATGCCGCGGTGGAGCAGGTGCGCTCCGAAACGGCCTATACTGACCTCTTTCTTTCGGGCTGGTCGGTGGACCATGCCCAGGCGTTGACGGCACGCGTGGCGGAGGCGGCCTTTACCGCGCCGGTGTTTCAAGCCAAGTTAGAGGAGCTATCCGCCGCGGTCGCGGCGGGCCTGGTGGCCGAGATGGACGCCTACACGGCGCGGTCGGCTTCCAGCGCGCTGCTCTGTCTGCAAGCCTATGTGGGCGCGCGCTATTCGGACACGCTCTTTGCTGCGCTGGCGGGCGAACTGCACCAGGACGTGCCCGCGGCGGTGGGGATCACCACGACGGTCCCGGTGACGATTGCGCCGCTGGAACTGCACACTAAGGGGTTGACCGGGTTAGGCGTGATCATCGCCAGCCAGGTCACGCAGTGGCTCGCACGGCGGCTGGCGACGACCGTCGCCGAACGGCTGGCGGGCAAGATCGTGGCGCGGGTGTTGGGACGGCTTGGCTCGTCGGTCGTGCCCTATGTGGGCTGGGTCGTGGGCGTGGGGCTGGTGGTGTGGGACCTGGTAGAAGGCAGCCAGGGCGCGCTGCCACAAATTCGCGAGGCGCTCCAAGCCGAAGAAACGCACCTGGCGGTGCAGGCGGAGGTCGCGACCGCGGTGCGCGACGGGCTGGCGACGGAAGTGGACGGGCTGGCCGTGACGCTCGCCGCGACGCTGCTGGGTCAATGGCGCGGGCTGTGCGCCACGCTGGACGGGCTGTGCGTGCTGGCGGTCAGCTACCCGGCCTTTCGCACGCTGCTGGATGCGACGGCCCTGGCGGACCTGCCGCGGTTATCCCAGCAAGCGGCGTTGTTCCGCGATGAACTGGGCGCAGGCACGTTGACCACGGCGCTGGCGGACGGCACATTTGCCAAGCTGTTGGCCGCGCCGGAAGCGGTGTACACCATTCTGCGCGCGTCAAAGTCGCCGCAAGTGGCGCTGGCCTGGGTGGCGGCGGCGGGCGATCTGCTGCCCGCGGTCGTGGCGTATGGTATCTTTGCGGAAATTGGCCCGGATACGCTATCGCCATTGACACTTGCGGCGCTGGCCTCTATTGGTGATAATACCCTAATTCACAAGTTGTTGACGCTGCCCGCGGGGGATCTGGAAGTCCTGCTCCGGCTGCCCACGCCGGATTTACAGGCCATTGCCGCGGCGGCCACAACGGAGGAACTGGCGTGGCTGGCGGCGCGGCTGGCGGGAAGCTCGCCGGATGCCGCCGCCCAACTAGGCCGCAGCCTGGCGCAAGGCGAGCAGAGCATCGCTGCCCTGCGGCAGCCGCCGGCGACCCCGACGCCTGAGCCGGTCGTCGTCGTGGCCCCGGTGTCGCCGGTCCCGGCTCCGGTCCCGGCGCAGGCGGAGCGCCCCCTGAATGGGGTGGTCGTCGCATCGGGTATGATCCTGGTCCTGTTGGTGGGTCTCGGTGTCTTTTTGGCAATCCGGAGCGACGGGACGGACTAGGCAACACAAAGCAATCCAACCGCGCGCCGCGCAGGCGCAGATTCTTCAACGTTGAAGGCCGTGGGTCAGTGGCGACCCGGTACATAGACGGGCGCTGCCCCTGTAGTGCACGGCCGTGGTGATCGGGAAAGGGAGAGGCTATGTTGAAGAATCGGCCAGACGGCGCGGCCCCGCGCTGGAGTGAGGGCGCGGATGGGCTGCCGCCCGCCCAAGGGCTATACGACCCTCGCTTTGAGCATGACGCTTGCGGCACCGGCTTTGTCGCCCACATCGAGGGCCGTCGCAGCCATCAAGTCCTAGAGATGGCGCTGGAGGCGCTCTGTAACCATGCCCATCGTGGCGCGGTGGCAGACGACCGCAAGACCGGCGACGGCGCGGGCATCCTCACGCAGTTACCCTACGAGTTCTTCAAGCGCGAATTGCTGCGCGTCGGCGTGCAGCCGCCCCCGCCGGGTGATCTGGCGGTCGGCCAGCTTTATCTATTTCGGCAAGACGCCGGCGACCGCGAGCGCGCCCGCGGCATCATTGGCGCGGTCTGCGCCGAGTTCGGGCTGGAGGTGCTGACCTTCCGGTCGGTGCCGGTGGTGGATTCGGCGCTGGGCCGTCGCGCCGAGGCCAGCCGCCCGTGGATGGAACAGGTCATGGTGCGGCGCACACCTGCCGCCTGTGACGCGGGCGACGATTTCGAGCGTATGCTCTATCTGGTCCGCAAGACGATCATGAACCGGGCGCGCGCGGCCGGGGTGCAGCGTCTGTATATCGCCAGCCTGAGCAGCCGCACCATCGTCTACAAGGGCTTGGTGCTGGCGAACGAGCTGACCAACTTCTACCCGGACCTGAGCGACAGCGATTTCACCACCGGGATCGCGGTCTTTCATCAGCGCTACAGCACCAACACCTTTCCCACCTGGGAACGCGCACAACCCTTCCGCATGATCTGCCACAACGGCGAGATCAACACGCTCCAGGGCAACGAGAACTGGATGGCGGCGCGCGAGGCGGACTTGCAGCATCCGGTCTGGGGCGACCGGGTGCATCTGCTCAAGCCGGTGATCGCAGCGCAGAGCAGCGACAGCGGCAAGCTGGATAACCAGCTTGAGCTGCTGGTCCGCAGCGGCCGCGACATCCGCCACGCGCTCATGATGATGATCCCCGAAGCGTGGGAACGGTTGCCCGAAGGCGAGACCGGGCCGGAGCGCCGCGCCTTCTACCAGTATCACAGCGCGCTGATCGAGCCGTGGGACGGCCCCGCCGCGATCACGTACACCGATGGGCGCATCGTGGGCACGATCCTGGACCGCAACGGGCTGCGCCCGGCGCGCTATGCGGTGCTGGATAACGGCTATGTGATCAGCGCCAGCGAGGCGGGTTCGGTGGACTATGACGAGAGCCGCGTGATCCGCAAGGGGCGCTTGGGGCCGGGGCAGATTTTCTGCATCGACACCACCCGCGGCGCGATCATGGAAGACGCCGAGATCACCGCCTACTTTGCCACGCGGCGACCCTATGACCGTTGGGTCAACGAGAACCTGGTCGACCTGAACGACGAGATCGCCCGCGCGGCACGGTGGGGGGAGGCCCCGGCCATCACCGGCGCGGCCGCGCACGGTCACGCCAAGCCCGCCGCGGCGCTGACGCAGCGCCAGGTGAGCTTTGGCTATACCAGCGAGGAGATGGTCGTCATTCTGCGCCCGATGGTCACGGACGGGCAGGAGCCGGTGGGTGCGATGGGCGACGACACGCCGCCCGCGGTCCTCAGCAGCCTGCCACGGCCGCTGTTCCAGTACTTCAAGCAGCGTTTTGCCGAGGTGACCAACCCGCCGATTGACCCGCTGCGCGAGGAGATGGTCATGAGCCTGCGCGTGCTGCTGGGGCAGCGCGCCAATCTGTTGAGCGAGACGCCGGAAGCGACGCGGCTGATCGAACTCAAGTCGCCGCTGCTCAAATCGGAGCATTTGGCGGCGCTGCGGGCGCGCACCGAACCGGAGTTTGCGCCCGCGACCGTGGACGCCACCTGGCAAGCGCCCGACCCGGACGACGCCGAGGCCGCGGGCGATGCGCTGGCCGCGGGGGTGGAATGGCTCTGCCGCGCCGCCGAAGAAGCCGTGCGCGCAGGTGCGCACATCCTGATCATCAGCGACGAGGCCGCCGACAGCCACACGTTGCCCATCCCGTCGCTGCTGGCGGTGGGTGCGGTGCATCATCACCTGATCCGGCAAGGGCTGCGCATGGCGACCAGTCTCATCTGCGTCAGCGGCGAGCCGCGTGAGGTGCATCACTTTGCGGCGCTGGTCGGTTATGGGGCCAACGCGGTCTATCCCTATCTGGTCTATGCCTCTATCGCCGAGATGGTGGAGGAAGGCCGCCACACCGAAGGTATGACGCTGGCGCAGGCCATCGGCAGCTTTGTCAAGGCGGTGGACAAGGGCCTGCTCAAGATTATGAGCAAGATGGGCATTGCCACCGTGGACGCCTACTGCGGCGCGCAAATCTTCGAGGCGCTGGGCATCGGCGACGAACTGCTGGAGATCGCGTTTCGCGGCACGCCCAGCCTGATCGGCGGCATCGGCTTTGCCGGCATCGCCGGGCACGTGCTGGCGTGGCAGCGCAGCGCCTATCCCACCAGCGGCAACGGCAAGACCGTCAAGCTGGAGACGTGGGGGTTGTACAAGTCGCGGCGCGGCGGGGAACTCCACGAGTGGAGTCCGCAGGTGGTCCATGCCTTGCAGGCCGTCGCCAAGGCGGGCAGTCGCGACGAACTGCTGGCGAAGCACCGCGATTATGCCGGGCTGGTGAGCGGCCTGAAGTTGGCCCCGCGCCATCTGCTCGACTTCCGCGAGGTGCAGCCGCCCATCCCGGTGGCGCAGGTGGAGCCGGCGGAGCGCATCGTGCGCCGCTTTAGCACCGCGGCCATGAGCCTGGGCGCGCTGGGCGCGGAGGCGCATGAAACCCTGGCGATTGCCATGAACCGGCTGGGCGGGATGAGCAACAGCGGCGAAGGCGGCGAGGCCAAAGATCGCTACTTTACCGAGCGCGCCAGCAAGATCAAGCAGGTGGCGTCGGGGCGCTTTGGCGTCACGCCGACCTATCTGATGAGCGGCGAAGAGTTGCAGATCAAGATGGCGCAAGGCTCCAAGCCGGGCGAGGGCGGCCAGTTGCCGGGGCATAAGGTCTCCGAGGAGATCGCGGTGCTGCGTCACAGCACGCCGGGCGTGGCGCTCATCAGCCCGCCGCCGCACCATGACATCTACAGCATCGAAGACTTGGCCCAACTGATCTATGACCTCAAAACCATCAACCCGGAGGCCAGAGTCAGCGTCAAGCTGGTCTCCGAACTGGGCGTGGGCACGATCGCCGCGGGCGTGGTCAAGGGCTTTGCCGACGTGCTCCACATCAGTGGCGCGGCGGGCGGCACGGGCGCGAGTCCGTTGAGCAGCATCAAGAATGCGGGGCTGCCCTGGGAGATCGGCCTGGCCGAGACCAACCAGGTGCTGTTGGCGAACGGGCTACGCCCGCGCGTCACGCTGCGCACCGACGGCGGTCTGGCGACGGGCCGCGATGTGGTGATGGCGGCCATGCTGGGCGCGGACGAGTACAGCTTCGGCACGAGCGCGATGATCGCCGAGGGCTGCATCATGGCGCGCGTCTGTCACAAGAACACCTGTCCCGTGGGCGTGGCGACGCAAGACCCCGAACTGCGCGCCAAGTTTGAGGGCACGCCGGAGATGGTGATGAACTTTATGATCGCCATCGCCGAGGAAGTGCGCGAGATCCTGGCGAGCCTGGGCTATCGCAGTCTGGACGAGGTGATCGGCCATCCGGAACTGCTGCGCCAGGCGGTCTTTGGGCCGGAAGCGGGGCATATGGACCTGTCGCCGCTGCTCTATGTGCCGGACACGGGCAGCGCCCGCCGCCGCGTGCTGCCCAAGAACGAACTGCCGGAAGAAACCAACGTGGGCAACCGCATCGTGGAGCAGGTGTTGGCGAGCTTGCAGGCCAACCCCGACGCCCCCGTGCGGCTGCACCACCGCATCCGCAACACGCAGCGCACCGTGGGCGCACGGCTGGCGGGTGCGCTGGCCCTGCGCTATGGCGACGTCGGGCTGCCGGAAGGCCAAATCCACATCACCTTTACCGGGGCGGCGGGCCAGAGCTTTGGTGCATTCGGCGTGAACGGGCTGCATTTGACGTTGGTCGGCGAGGCGCAAGACTATGT
>CAYJQA010000184.1:0-9411 GCA_964372065.1 uncultured Litorilinea sp. | reverse complement strand
GTTCCTTGCCAAGCTGTTTGAACTCATCCCAAGTCCAGTCCCGCAGGTCCTCGACGTCGATGCCGGCTTCCTCGAACATGGTCTTGTTGACGTTAATGGCCTTGTTGCCTGTGAAATAGGGGATACCGTACACATGCTGGTTGCCGTCCGGGCCCTTCTCGAAGATGGTCGGCCACATATACGGCATCCGTCTTGCGTTGTCGGTCTTTTCCTCTTCGGTCAGCAGGTCGTCCAACGAGATGACCCCACCGAGCGGGGCCAGCTCGGAGTAGTAATTGTTGCGACCCGCATGGGGCAAATTGTCCGCTTCATTGGCGGCCAGGAGTTTGGCGCGCGCGGTCTCCCAAGGCCAGATACTAAACTCGATCTCGACTTGGGGATACTTCACGTTGAACATGGCACGGACGTTATGCCAGGCGGCGTTGTCCAGGGGACGGGAGTCGTGCTCAACGGAAAGGAGTTTACACGCTTTGAGTTCTTTGACGGGCGCGGCTAGAAAATCAGGGGCGGACAACTCCAAACCGGCTTCGCCTGTCGGAATCGCCGCGGGACCGCCGGCAGCTGGGGCGGCTGCCTGTGGCGCGACCTGCGGCGCGCACGCCGCCAACACGGCGCTGGTCCCTGCGAGTTGGAGAAATGTGCGGCGAGTGATGCGAGATTTCATGGATAGTTCCCTCCTTCGGGCCATGGAGAACTGAACGTGAAAGAATCTCTGCTCGTTTGGCCGAATCCTGCACCTTGTATCGGGATAAAGTCGCGTACAAGGCCTAGCGTTGACATCCTCCTCTCTAGGCGAAAGCACACTGCAATGAGTTAACGTGGATAGACTGACAAAATGGGAACTACCGTGGACAGCCGGCTTGATGGAGGCTTCATCCGGCCGCTCCGCCCATCTTGCCTGTTACGTCCCGCGCCCATCCGCATCCCGCTGTCGCGATTATCCGGAGGGAGGGCAACAGGACGCGCGCACAACGAGATTGGCGCGAATGGCGATCTTCTGATAACGATCGTCTTCCGGATGTTCGATCCGGTGTAACAAAACATTCACCGCGTGTTGCCCTACCACATCCGCCGACGGATCCACAGATGTTAACGGGACTTCCCAGGTGGCCGCCATTTCCGTGTTGTCAATGCCGATAATGGACAGGTCTTCCGGGATTCGCAGACCGGCTTCGTGCGCCCGACGATACGCGCCAATCGCCATGGAATCGTTGAAGGCCAAGACCGCCGTGGGCCGCGGCGTCAACTCCAGGAGTTCGCCCATCGCACGGAAGCCGGCCGCAAAATTGTGCTTGACGTTCACAAACTGCGAAGTGGGCAAGGGCGCAAGATTGTGTTCATGCATTGCCTGAAAATAGCCCTGGCGGCGGCTCTTAGTGGTCGTGTCGGAAGCCGGTGTGCTGCAACTTACGTACCCAATCCGTTGATGGCCGAGCCGCACAAGATAGGAAACCGCTTCATACGAAGCCGCATACCCATCGACCACCACATAGTCAGCGTCTATTTCGGCGATGCGGTGCGAAACGAGCACAAAAGGAATCTTGGCCTCACGCAGTTGTTCATAGATTTGCGTCGACTGGTTCTTGTACTGCAATGGCGTAATCAGTAGCCCGCTGACAAGCCTATCCCGACACACCTGTTCGAGAAACCTGCGCTCTTCCGCCAAATCGTAGTCTGTGATATTGAATAGACAGTTCAGGTTCTTCTTGCGCAGCGCCGCTTGCACCCCCTTAGTCAGCTCCACAAACCACGGATTCGACATCTCCAGTAGCGAGAACGCGATGATGCGGCTGTCCGTGTGGCTGCGCGCTTGACCGATCGGATCCTCGCCGTTGGGGCGCACATACGTGCCGGATCCAGGCACCCGATAGAGTTTGCGCCGATCGATCAGCAGTTGGATCGCCGCACGGATGGTTGTCCGTGAGACCGCCAACGATGTCGCCAGGACACGCTCCGGCGGGATGGCCTCATCGCGCCCAACCCCGCGCGTTGCGATAATGTCTTCGATCGCGCTCGCGACTTGCACAACGAGCGGCGTGTCGGAACCGCGCTGGATGCTCACGTTTTACACCGTGCAGGAAGTCATAAATGGCAAATCGCGTTTGTCGCCTTAGGCTAGGTGGGAGCAGGGCCGTTACAAGGCCCAAATGGAATGCCCAATTGGTATCAGACCGGTCTGAACAGAGAGTAGCATATCATCTGCCCGGTGTCAACCACCAAACAACGCACAAACGGATGGCATGTGCGCGACGCCCCACCCACCGCAAGCCAAGTTGCCAAGTAACCACAGCTGACTGAGGCGCGTGCGCCTGGTCACCGGCTGAGTTTGCCCGGCTGCGTCCATCCAGACGCCGGATTCGTCTCGACCTGTGTAGCCCGAATCGAAAATCACAATTCACAGACGCTAGCCGCCCCAGCATCGCGCGGTCGGAAAATTGTCGGGGTGGCCGGCCCCCCCGGCCCCGGCCCGCCGCCGATCTCCAACGACTCCGCTAAACCGGTCCATACCGGATTTGGCGTGCGGATGACGCGTGGTACAATTCGGTTGAGTCTTCCCAGACACGCGTGACTATCGGCTCTAGCTCGACGCAACAAACCACACCTCATTTTCAAACCGCACTTCATTTACCGCGCTTCTCATTCCGCATCTTGGAGGAGGAATATCCATGAAGGGTGTTGTGTTTCTCGGCGATCGCACAGCGGAAGTCCACACTTTCCCGGATCCAAAGCCGGCCGCGGGAGAAGTGGTCGTCCAGTTGAAGGCAGGCGGGCTATGCGGCAGCGATCTTCATTCCTATCGGGCGAGCAAGGAAGCACGCGCCGGGAACACGACTATCCCCGGCCATGAACCCAGTGGGGTGGTCGCGGCCATCGGCGCGGGCGTGACCGGTCTGCAGATCGGCGACCGCGTCTCCGTCTACCACTTTCGCACCTGTGGGCACTGTCGCGAATGTCGCGCGGGCAATATGATGTGGTGTGAAGAACGCCGCGGCTATGGGGGACCGATTCACGGCTCCGACGCCGATTTGATCCTCACCGACGCCCGCAACTGCTTGCCGCTTCCGAAGGAACTCAGTTTCGCCGTCGGCGCCATGATGGCCTGCAACGCCGGCACCGCATTCTCGTCGATCAGCAAACTGAACCTGTCCGGCAAGGACACGGTGGCCATCTTTGGGCAGGGTCCGGTGGGGCTGGCCGGGCTACTCTTTGCCAAGGCCCTCGGCGCGCGCGTCATCGCGGTCGAGCCGCTTGCCGCGCGCCGCACCCTTGCGCTGGAACTAGGGGCGGATGCAGCCGTTGATCCAATGGACGCCGACCTTGTCACCGCGATCAAAGAACTGACGCATGGACGCGGCGCCGACGCCGCCTACGAAACCGCCGGGAGCACGGCGTCACAAGCCGGCGTTGTCGATTGTCTGGGAATGGGCGGCCGCGCCGTGTTCGTCGGCTTCGGCAGTCAGGAGAAGAGCCTGATCCCGGCGCAAATCATTACGCGCCAACTGACATTGATGGGGTCCTTTGTGCTGCCGGTCCCCATGTACTTCGACATGGTGCGCTTTATCACGGAGCGGAACATCGACCTGGAGAGACTGATCACGCACCGCTTTACCATTGACAAAGCACCGGAAGCCTTTGCGCTGTTCGATAGCGGCAAGACGGGCAAGGTAGTCTTCGAGTGGCCGTAAATCAGCGCCGCTAGCGGCCACGCGTGCGCCGTTTTGGTTGCATCCATACGCCCGCCCGGAAGATCCGGGCGGGCGGGGGATCGACAAGCCAAGCCGGTGCTGTGCGGCCCGGAGTCGATCAGGTAGGGATAATGGAGCGGCGTCGAGATAGCTTGACGCCGCCCTAGCTCACCGTCTTGATCAGCGACAGATCGCCGGTCTTGGCAGACGCGAGCACCGGTCCCATGTACTCGTCCACCATCGCGGCCGTCAGCGGCACCGGCATGTTCTCCAGCTTCATCTTGAGCTGCGGATTCTTGGCCGCGGTCAGCGCCCGCTGGATGTGGCCGTCAGTAAAGCCGGGCACCTCGCCCAACGTGGCCGGGAAGCCGATGCGCTCCTCGAAGTGGATCATGGCCTGCGCCACGGCCTCGCCCAGCGCGCGGCCCGCCAGGTTGTCCAGCGCCGCCGCCGTGTCGCCCGACGCCGCGTAAAGCGGGCCGGTCAAGCGCAGCGGCTCCTGGATGGCCGGTGAGAAGAAGACCGTGTAGTATGGGTTCATGATCGCGCACGCGCGCCCGTGACTGAGCACGTCCACCAGCGAGAAGCTGGTCAGATGCCCGCCGTTGGTCCCGCCCAGCATGATGGCATAGCCGCCCAGGTCCGTGGCTAGACCAAGCGCCTCGCGCGCCTCCGGGTCGCGCGGGTTCGCGATGGCCTTGGGCAGATATTCCAGCACCAACTGAATGGTCGCCACCGCGACTTGCTCCATGCGCCCATAGTGCGGCTGGCCCACTGCGCCGTATAGCACCTCGGTGGAGTGCGCGATCCCGTCCAGCGCCCCATCCGCGGTCAAGGCCAGGGGCGCGCCGAAGGTCACCGCGTAGTCAAAAACCGGCTGGATGGGCACAATCGCCATGTCCACGATCAGTTTCTTCTGGCCGGTGCTGACGTCCGTGATATTGGAGTACTTGGTGAGGTGCGCGCCGGAACTGGCCGCCGTCTGAATCGCCACGTGCGGCGTCAGCGTCTTACCGCGCTTGGTCAGGGCCGCGGTCACCAGGCCGGTGCCAAAGTAGTCCTCGATCTCGCCGCCCAGCGTGCGCAACACCTCGGCCGCCTTGGCAGCGTCGATGGTGCTGCCGCCGCCAAAGCTGACGATCACGTTCGGGTCCAATGCAGTCACGGCGGCCGTAATGCGGGCCAGGTCCGCCAGCGGCGCGTTGGGGCCGGCGCCGTCGATCTCGCCCAAAATCTCCACATCCGCCTCGGCCAGCGCATCCCGAATGGTCTGCACATAACGGGCGGAACCGGGGAAGTGGTCCGCGATCAGCGCGGCCCGCCGGCCATACTTGGCGGTAGCCTTGCCGACCTGGGGCAGCACCCCCAGACCGTGGATATAGGCGTCGCCTTTGAACTCGCTGAGCATGGCGCGTGCTTTGGAGAAGTCTGCCATGAAAATGCTCCTTGCTCGTCGATAGTGGTGTCGGTTGTCACTCGCTCGCAGCGGTAAGGCGAGCGGACTGTTCGTTCCCATTATAGCCCGTCTGCGCCATTACCGAACAGGCTGTCATCAAACCAACCGGCCGCGATACTTGAAACAGCCCACCACATGGTCGTCCACCATGCCCACGCTTTGCATAAACGCGTAGCAGATGGTCGGCCCCACAAAGGTAAACCCAGCCTTCTTCAGCGCCTTGGACATAGCTTCCGCAGCAGGCGTGCGGCTGGGGATGTGACCGGGGGTCAGCGGCACGCTGGGCAGGATCGGCTGATGGCCCACAAAGGCCCACAGCCAGTCACTAAAGCTGCCCGTTTGCCCGACCAGCCGCAGATAGGCCTGGGCGTTCTGCACTGCGCCCGCAATCTTGAGCCGGTTGCGAATGATGCCCGCGTCCTGCATGAGCGCGTCCAGCTTGGCCGCGTCGTAACTGGCGATCTTCTCCGCGTCGAAATGGTCGAACGCGGCGCGGAAGTTCTCCCGCTTGTGCAAAATCGTGCGCCAGGACAGCCCCGCTTGGAAGCCTTCCAGCAGCAGGCGCTCAAACAACTCGCGGTCATCATAGACCGGCACGCCCCACTCCTGGTCGTGATAGTCGCGCATCAAGTCGCTTTCACCCGCCCAAGAACAACGCTCAAACGGTTCGACAGACATGGAAATTCCCTTGCATGGTGTGCTTTTATCTTGCGCTTGCGTGGAATAGGAGCCGGTTGGCTGCCGGGGCGCACCGCCGGTGTGGCGGCGCTCAGTCCATGAGCAGCCCGCCGTCTACATCCAGGGTCTCCCCCACGATGTAGGAACTGGCAGCCCCGGCCAGGAACAGCACCGCGGCGGCCACCTCCTCCGGCGTCCCCAACCGGCGGATGGGCGTGTCGGCCTGCCAACGGGCGGCGTCGTTAAGCCCGGCGTCCCCCCACAGCAGATCGGTGGCGATGCGGCCGGGGCAGACGGCGTTGACACGAATCCCCTGGCCGATTACTTCACGGGCGAGCGAGCGCGTAAAGGCTAACACGCCCCCTTTGGCGGCGGCGTAGTGAGCATGGAAGGCGGAACCGCGCTTGCCCGCGATCGAGGCGAGGTTGACAATGCTGCCGCCGCCCTGCCGCGCCATGTACGGGAGCGCTGCGCGACAGCAGTAGAAGACCGCATAGAGGTTGCTGTGCAATACGCTGTCCCACTCTGCCGGGTCCATCTCCGCCACCGGCGTCTTGGGGAAGTGACCGGCGTTATTGACCAGCACGTCCAGGCGACCGTAGCGCGCCGCCACCGTATCGACCAGCGCGGTGGCGGCGGCCAGGTCGCCGACATCCGCCTGGTACGCGGCGACCTGGCGGTCCGCGGCCTCACGACAGAGCGCCTGGGCGGCCGCCTGGTCGGAGCGGTAGCAGAAGGCGACCTGCGCGCCTTGCGCGGCGAAGACCAGCACCACGGCGCGGCCGATGCCCCGCGACCCGCCCGTGACCAGCACGACCCGGCCCGCAAACTCGCCGGGTGGCGGCGTGGCGGCGTCAGACATACGGCACCTGGGCCAGCGCGTGGAAGCTGGCCTTTAGCGCCGGGTACAGACCGGTGTAGATGCGATAGAGGGCGGCATAGCGGGCCGCGTGCTCGGACTGAGGATGATAGGTCGCGCCCTGGTCCACCATCTGCAGCACCGCCGCCTCGACCGAAGGATACAGCCCCACGCCGGCCGCGGCGACGATGGCGTCGCCCAACGGCGCGCCGGTGGCAGTCTTGGGCAAGCGGACGGGTCGCCCCAGTACATCGGCCTTGATCTGATTCCACAAATGACTGCGCGCCCCGCCGCCTACACAGGCCAGTGTGCCGAGGGGAAAACCGGCCGCAGCCGCCGACTCCACGTTGTGGCGCAGCCCGTAGGCCGCGCCCTCCAGGATAGCGCGCACGAGATCGCGCTTCTGCGTCGCCAGGGTCAGCCCGAAGAAGACCCCGCGCGCATCGCTGTCCCAAATGGGCGAACGCTCGCCAAAGAGATACGGCAGAAAGACCAGTCCGTTCGCGCCGGGCGGGCTGGCCGCAGCCGCAGCCGTGAGCACCTCAAAGGGGTCTACCCCGCGCCGGGCAGCCTCGGCCCGTTCCGGTTCGCCCAACTGGTCGCGGAACCAGCGCAGCGCCCCGCCGGTGGCGACCAGCGCGCCCACCACCAGATAGCGCCCCGGCAGCGCATGGCCCAAGGGGATCAGTTCATCGCCCAGATAGGGCCGGTCGCTGCAAATGAGCAAGACCGTGGACTGTCCCGTCATCTCCACCGCATCGCCCACGCGGACCAACCCTGCCTCTATGCTGGCTGCGGTGCCGTCCGCCATCCCGGCGACCACCGGCGTCCCAGCCGCCAGCCCGCAGGCTGCCGCGGCCGTGCGGCTCACGTGGCCCACCACGACGCTGCACGGCGTCAGCGGCGGCAGCTTCGCCCGGTCCAGCCCCATCGCATCGAGCAACGGATCGGACCAGTCGGCCTGTGCCGCATCGAAGAAGAGCGTGAGCGGGCTATGCGAGGTGTCGAGGGTGAAGACGTCGCAAAGCTTGTGGAGCAGATAGCCGTTGGCCTGCAGGACCTGATGGGTGGCCGCATAGAGGTCGGGCCGGTTGGCCTTGAACCAGAGCAGCTTGGGGGCCAGGTAATAGGGGTCGATACGCCCACCGTTGGTGCGGGTGATCGCCGCCTGGCCGACCGTCTCGCGCAGCCAGTCGCATTGCGGCTCACTGCGCCGGTCCATCCAGATCAGCGCGGGGGCCAGCGGGCGGCCCGTGCGGTCCACGGCGAGCATGGTGGGAGCCTGGCAGCTAATCCCCACCCCGGCCACCGCCTGCGGGTCGTGGCGACCGTCGGCGAAGAGCGCGGCCAGCGCGGCGCACGCGGCCCGCCACCAATCGTCCGGGTCTTGCTCCGCCCAGTTGGGGTGCGGGTAGGCGGTGGGATACTCCTGGCCGGCCTGCGCCAACACCGCGCCCTGCGCGTCGAACAGCACCGCCTTGACGCTGGTAGTCCCCACATCCACCCCCACCAGTAGCGAGGCGCTCATGACGCTGCCTCCGCCGGGCGCAGCACCTCCGGGTTGGCGCAGTGCACCAGCGGACGATGCGCATAGAAGTTGGCGACGTCCATCAGCACCATCTCGGCCTTGTGCCAGGCCGTCTCGCGCGAGGCCCCGGCGATGTGCGGCGTGACGGTCACGTTGTCCAGCTTGAGCAGCGGCCAGTCGACGGGCGGCGGCTCCAGGGCGAAGGTATCCAGGGCCGCGCCGCCCAGGTGACCGGAAGCCAGCGCCGCATAGAGCGCGTCGTAGTCCACCAGCGGACCGCGCGCCGTGTTGAGGAAATAGGCCCCCGGCTTCATCTGGGCAAACTGCGCCGCGCCCATCATCCCGCGCGTCTCACGGGTGACCCGCGCATGGAGGCTGACGAAGTCCGCCTCCGCCAGCAGCGTGGGCAGTTCCACCCGGGTCACGCCCAGCGCGGCGCACTGTGCGTCGCCGACATAGGGGTCATACACCAAGACGCGCAGCCCAAAGGCGTGGAGATAGGGGACCAACAGGCGACCAATGTGCCCCAAGCCGATCAGCCCGATGGTTTGGCCGCGCAGTTCGCGGGGGGCGCGGTCATAGTGATAGGCGTCCACCCGCCAGACGCCGTCAACCAGGGCATGATGGCTGCGGGCGATGTGCTTGGTCTCGGCCAGCAGCAGACCGAGCGTGAACTCGACCACGGCCTGGGCGTTGCTGCCCGGCGCATAGGCCACCGGGATGCGGGCCGCGGTGGCCGCGGCCATGTTGACGCTGACCGGGCCGCCCCGCCCGCAGGCGATGATCTGGAGGCCGGGCGCGCCCTCGATCAGTTGCCGGCTGATGGGCGCGACTTGGGTGACGACCACATTGGCGTGGCGGGCAAACGTGGCGATGGCCGCGGGGTCGCCCACGAACTCGCCGATCTCCGCATCCGAGATCGGCGTTTCCTCCGGCCAGCCCAGTTCCATCGCCGTCATGGTGCAGGGGCCGGTCACCGGCACAACATGCCGCTCAATCAAATCGGCGACCACTGCGGCGGTGATAAAGCGGTCGCCGATGACCGCGATGTTAACCACGGCGTGCTCCTTCCGGCAGACGTTTGCGATGTCAGGGTGTGGCCCAATTATACCCGGAATTGGCCGCCGGCAGAACCAATAGCGAGGACCAGGTAGAGTATCTTGATCGGTGGAAATTCAGGTGGCGGCATTGAAGAGCGCAATCT
>CAYJQA010000183.1:0-9444 GCA_964372065.1 uncultured Litorilinea sp. | reverse complement strand
GCCCGGTCCAACACCTGTTGCAGCACGTTCGCCACAAAGAACTTGATGGTGGAAACCTCCACCCGGGCCGCCTGCTGTCCCTCCCGGTCGATCTTCCACGCCGCGTGCAGCACCAGCCAGCGCGCCGCGTCCACCTGCGCCCGGCTCTCGGCGATCCAGAACTGCACCGCCTGCTGGTCGGCCAGGACCGCGCTGGACGACAGCCGCCGCCGCGCCGCATAGCGGCACATCAGGTCAATGGCGCGTTCGCAGATGCCGATCCAGCGCATACAGTGATGGATGCGCCCCGGCCCCAACCGTTCCTGGCTGATGGCGAAGCCTTCACCCTCCTGGCCCAGCCGGTTCGCCTGCGGCACGCGTACCTGCTCGAAGCGCACCTCGGCGTGCGAGGCGTGGTCGCTGCCCGTCTCGCCCATGATGGAGAGGTTACGCACCAGCCGGTAGCCCGGCGTGTCCAGCGGGACGATGATCTGGCTGGCGCGGGCGTGACGGCTCGCCGCGTCCGGATTGGTGATCGCCATGACGATGGCAAACGCCGCGCCCTCCGCGCCGGTGGTAAACCACTTGTGCGCGTCGATGATGTAATCATCGCCGTCCTTGACCGCGGTGGCGTCCATCAAGACCGGATTGGAGCCGGCGTGCTCCGGCTCGGTCATGGCGAAGCAGCTACGCAGTTCGCCGCGCGCCAACGGGACCAGGTAACGCTCCTGCTGCGCCGCCGTGCCATACTTGAGCAACACGGTCATGTTGGCGATGTCCGGGGCCTGACAGTTAAACGCATAGTGGCCCAACGGGCTGCGCCCTAGCTCTTCAGAGATATAGGCGAACTCCAGCAGCGACAACCCCAGCCCGCCCAAGTGCTCCGGCAGAAAGGGGGCCCATAGCCCCGCAGCCCGGACCGCCGCGCGCTGCGCCGCCAGCACGGGGAGCAGTTCGCGAAACTCGCCGTTCAGAAACGCGGGTTCCAAGGGAAACAACGCTTGCGCCACAAACTCGCGGGTCCGCGCGACAAGCGGCTGGACCCGGCTAGGCATCTCGAAATCCATAGAATTGCCTTCCTAGACCGGCAGGGATGGGTGGGCGCGATGAGGATGGATCGGCGCTGCGGCCTAGTATAGCCGATCTGCCCGCGACGATCTAGCCGCCCGCGCAGCCGGCGGTCTGACGGTCTCACCGTTCTGTTTGCGGCCCGGCCCGGCCTGGACTATGATAGGAGAAACAATCCCTGTTGCAGCTGCCCCCTCTAGGCTGCGTTATACGGCTCTCTTCATCGCACTCCATTGTTCACTGTTCGACTCGCTCGCCGGATGCGCTGCGTTTCGATACCCGCCCTACCCTTCACTGCTTGAAACAGCATTAGGAATCAGGAGAAAACCTATGTCCACGTACGATCTGCTCTCTCGCCGCCGCTTTCTGCAGGTCACAGGGCTGACCCTGGCGGGCGGCGCGCTGGCCGCCTGTGTTGCGCCCGCCGCGCCCAGTGGCGGCGAAGCCGCGCCCGCCGCCGAGGTCATTGAGTTGAGCTACATGACCCCTGACCGCGAGTTGGAGAACAAAGAAAAGGAGTACCGGGTCGCCGCGTTTAACGAAAAGATGGCTGCGGACGGCAAGCCCTATCGTGTCGTCTCCGTTGCCGCGCCGGCCACCGACAACGACATCAAGGTCAAATTGACCCTGGACGCCGCAGCCGGCACACTGCCCGACATCTTCCGCAGCCGAGCGGAGCTGGACGCCGACTTCATCGCGGCCGGCTACGTGGCCGACCTCACCCCCTATCTCACCGCCTGGGACGGCTGGGAGCAGATCGCCCAGTCGCTGCGCGATGGGGCCGCGTTCGACGGCAAGTTCTACGGCATCCCCGGCGCCAGCACCTTCACCTTCTTCCGCCGCAAGGACGTCTTTGAGGCCGCCGGCCTGACCATGGGCCAGCCCAACACGTGGGACGACTTCTATGCCGCGTGCGACGCCGTGGCGCAGGCGACCGACGCCACCCCGTGCGGTCTGCCCGCGGCCACGCCGTGGGGCGGCGGTACCTGGGGCGAAGGCTTCCAGATGGTGTGGCTCAGCTTCGAGGGCACCATCTATGACAGCGCCGACAACAAGTGGGTCGTCTCCAGCCCCAACCTGCTCAACGCCTTCAAGGTCTATGAGACGCTCGCCACCAGCGGCTGGCTGACCGTGGATGCGCTGCTCAGCCCCAACCCGTGGGAGCCGATCAAGTATCAGGGCTTCCCCGCAGGCGAAGTGCTGCTCGTCACCGGCGGTGACTGGCAGTGGACCTTTGACTGGGGCCCCGAAGGCGCTACGCCCATCGAAGGGCTGTTCGAGAAGGTGGATCGCTGGCAGTGGCCGACCGAGTCCGGCAACCCCTTCACCTATCTGGATGTGGGCACCGGCGACCAAGTCGCCGCGACCTCCAAATCGGTGGAAGGCGGCGCCGCGTTCCTCACCTTCAGCAGCGATGCGGACGTGCTGTGCGAGACGTCCCAGATCTACATCGGCGGCCCCTCCAGCCGGATGGACTTGGCCGAGAAGTGCCCGGCCTACACCGAGGTCGTCAACGGTAAGTATGCCGAAGCCACCCAGCTCTTCGCCACCGGCCGTACCTACAAATTCAACCAGGTGGGGGCCAACAAGATTTCCGACGGCGTCGGTCGCGCCACCGAGGACATCATCACCGGCGCCAAGACGGCCGAACAGGCCATGGAAGACTTCGCCGTGGCCATGCTCGAGGCGCTCGGCGAGGAAGGGGCCAAGCGCGCCGCCTAAGCACTGCCTGAACAGTCCTGTTACGGGTGTCATGCTGTTCGGCACGGGCGCGCCCAGTGGGCTCCCGCCGCCGCCGTAGCGAAGCATCCCCTTCTGCCAGCCGCACCGGGATGCTTCGGCCTAACGCCCCAGCATGACACTCGCGACACTGTAGTCACGCGGCGCGCCACAGTTCGACCACCATGGGCGGGGATATCGGTCGCCGCACGGCCAACCGGTATCCCCGTTCGCTTGTCTGGACGGGAAGGCCCATCATGACCCGACTCAGTAACCGCACCCTCTTCCTCTTTCTGTCGCCGGCGCTGCTCATGCTGGTGCTGTTCACCCTGCTCCCGGCGATCTGGGCGATCTACGTCAGCTTCACCGATCTGGCGCTGGCCGGTCCCAAAGCTCTCGACTACAGCTTTATCGGCCTGCACAACTACGCCAAGCTCTTCAAAGATACCGACTTCCACCATTCAATCCTGCTCTCGGTCGAATACACCATCCTCACCAACATCGGCCAGTTTGTCATCGGCCTGGCCGCGGCGCTCATCCTCAGCCGTCGCAAGCTCTGGGGGCAGAACTTCCTGCTGGCGGTCATCGTCCTACCCATGGTCATCCCCGGCATCATGCAGGCCCTCATCTGGTCGTCCATGTTCGGGTCGGGGGAGATGGGCACACTGAACCGGGTGATCGGACTGTTTGGCACTGAGCCGGTCTTGTGGCTGCGCAGCGCGCCCATGTTCGCCATCGTGCTGGTCAATTTCTGGAATAACGCCGGCTTCGCCATGATCCTCTTTCTCGCCGGACTGGAGAATATCCCCAAAGAGGTCATGGAATCGGCCACCATCGACGGGGCCAACGGCTGGCAAATGCTGACCCGCATCAAGCTCCCACTGATCCGCTATGTGGTCATGCTCTGGCTGCTGCTCAACACCATCGGCTGTTTGGGCATGTTTGACCTGGTCTTTGCCCTCACCCGCGGCGGCCCCGGCAACGCCACCGAGCTGCTGGGCATCTACATCTACAACCAGGGCTTCCAGTACTTTGAGCTGGGCTACGGCAGCGCCGCGGCCATGATCATGCTGCTCATCAGCCTGGGCTTTGCCTTCATCTATATGCGCCTCATGCGCGTCGAGCTATAGGAGCCTGCACATATGGCGACCCAGATCCCCAGCATGGGGCAACCCCGTCCGCAAGTCCGTCTGCGCAGTGCCGCCGCCTATCAGCGCGCGCACTGGCTGGACATCGGCGGCGTCGATCTCTTTCTAATCGTCTTCTCCATCTTTATCCTGGTCCCGTTTCTCTGGCCCTTTCTCACAGCGTTCACGACCAAGCCGGAAAGCGTCTCCACGCTCTATCTCTACTGGCCGGAGTCGTTCACCTGGGAGCACTTTGGCGAGGCCATCTTTGGTCGCGGCGACGCGCTGACGCTGCTGCGCAACAGCATCCTCACCGTGGGCGGCGCGGTGCTGCTCGCGCTGGTCATCTGCTCGCTGGGCGGCTATGCGCTCTCGCGCGGGCAGTTCCGCCTCAAGCGCGCGCTCATGTTCGCCATTCTGCTCATCCAGATCATCCCCGGCACCGCGACCGTGCTCCCACTCTACCTCATCATGCGCGAGCTTCACCTGATCAACTCGCTGGTCGGCGTGGCCCTGGGCATGACCGCCGGCGCGATTCCTTTTATGATGTGGGTGATGAAGGGCTTTATCGACAGCGTGCCCATTGAGTTGGAGGAAGCGGCTTGGCTCGACGGCGCGTCCCGCTGGCAAACGCTGGCGCAGGTGGTCTTTCCGCTTTCGCTGCCCGGTGTGGGCGCGGCCGCGATTCTCTCCTTCAACGGCGCGTGGGGGTCCTTCTTCCTACCGTTGATCCTGCTCTCCGACGCCGAAAAGTTCCTCATGCCGCTGGGTCTGTTCCGTGCGCTGATCGCCTACACCAACCTGGACTACGGCATGTTGAACGCGATGGGGCTGCTCTACATGATCCCGTCGTTCCTCATCTTCCTCTTTGCCCGCCAATACCTCATCCGGGGCACCATGGCGGGCGCGATGGCCGGTCAATAGGAAACGTATGCTCACCCTCAAGGTCATGTCCTTTAATATCCTCGCCGCGTCTTACGATCAAGGCGACGTCAACGGCTGGGCGCAGCGCAAGGAGCTTAACACGCGCGTGATCCGCGCCGCCGACCCCGACGTGATCGGGATGCAAGAGATGGGCGTGGGCAACCTCACCCACTACGAAGAGCACCTACCCGGCTATCACCACTGGCTAGGGCTGACCGCCAACCCCTACCGCGACCCGGTCACGCCCATGCGCAACTTCTATCGCGCCTGGTGGCCCGCCATCTGGTGGAAGGCGGACCGCTTTGACCTGGTCGCGGGCGGCGGCTTCTACATCAGCCGCACCCTGGATGCCGGCCACTGGTACGTCGCCCACGTCTATGACAGCCACTATATGCACCCGGTGACGTGGGTGCGGCTGCGCGACAAGGCCACGGGCATGGAGTTTCTCTGCTTCAACACCCACATGCACCACCTGGCGCGCACCGCGGGCAACCGGCCCTTGGTGGACTACATGCTCACCGTCGCATCCGACACCACGCCGGTGATCGCCACGGGCGACTTCAACAACCACCCGTGGATTCCGGCCCAGGGCTGGGACGACACCGCGCACCGCGCCTTTCTGGAAGGCGGCTTTGTGGACACTTACCGCGCCGCGGGTCACGCCGAGTCGCCGGACGACTACACCTTTCACGGCTATTACGGGCAGGCCATCCCGCCCGGCGCGGTGAGCGACCCCTGGCGCATGGACTGGGTGCTGGTGCATCCCGGCACGGCCAAGCTCAACGTCCAGGCGCACACCATCCTGCGCGACGCCGAGCCGCCCCTCTACCCCAGCGACCACTACCCGGTCGTCGGCGAGTTCACGCTGGAATAAGAGAAGAAACGTCTACCGCTGAGATCGCAAAGAGCACAAAGGACAGACAAGAAGCTTGGAATGGCAACTGTGCAACGCGAAATGTTCAGCCCTGTCGTTCTCTTTTGTGTTCTTTGCGTTCTTTGCGGTAGTCCCTCCGCTCCCCCTTTCCCCAGGTAGTCGCCCCCGGCGGTTCAAAACCGCCGCTACCCTAGCCGTCGTGTCCGCGCGTTCTTGCGCCGGAACCGGCATGGGACACTCGGCATGACAGCCTCTATTCCTACTTCTGCCTTTGCGTTCTTGGCGACTTTGCGTGAGACTTCTCTCTATGGCGCTCGAACAACTGCTGGGGGAACTGCGCGGGGACCACGGCTTTATGGCCAACGTGACGGCCTGGCGCACGCTCCCGGCTCAGCCCGCGGTCATGGCTCCCATCCCGGCTGACCTGCATCCCGGCCTCCAGGCGGCGCTCGCCGGCCGCGGCATCACACAGCTCTACACGCATCAGGCCCAGGCCGTCACCCGTGCGCGCGCGGGCGACGCGGTGGCCGTCGTCACGCCCACGGCCAGCGGCAAGACGCTCTGCTATAACCTGCCCGTGCTGGACGCGCTGCTGCGCGACGACGACGCCCGCGCCCTCTATCTCTTTCCCACCAAGGCGCTGGGCCATGACCAGCTCGACGAGTTGGACGCCTGGCGGCATGACCTCGCGGCCCAGGGCGCGCCCGTCGCCACGCTGCTCGCCGCGGCGTATGACGGCGACACCCCTTCCGCCGAGCGACCCCGTCTCCGCAAGCAAACCCGGCTGCTCATCACCAACCCGGACATGCTGCACCTGGGCATCCTGCCCTATCACGCCAACTGGGAGCCGTTCCTGGCCGGGCTGCGCTATGTCGTCCTGGACGAGATGCACACCTACCGCGGCGTCTTTGGCAGTCACGTCGCCAACGTGCTGCGCCGGTTGCGCCGTCTGTGCGCCTTCTATGGCAGCCGCCCCCAGTTCATCTGCACTAGCGCCACCATCGCCAACCCCGGCGAATTGGCCGAGCGGCTGGTGGAAGCGCCCGTCATTGTCGTGGACGAATCGGGCGCGCCGCGCGGGGCCAAACACGTCATCCTCTATAACCCGCCGCTGATTGACCCCGAACGGGGCATCCGCCGCAGCAGCACGCTGGAGACGCAAGACCTGGCCGCGCGCGCCGTGCTGGCGGATGTGCAGACCATCGTCTTTGCCCGCGCCCGCCTCACCACCGAACTGCTACTCACCTATCTACGCGACCGTGTGGCCCGCACTAGCCGCCGCGACCGCGGCGGCGCGCCCCACCTGGACGTAGCGACCCAACTACGCGGTTATCGCGGCGGCTATCTGCCCTCCGAGCGCCGCGCCATCGAAGCCGGGCTGCGCCGCGGTGAGGTGCGCGGGGTCGTCGCCACCAACGCGCTGGAATTGGGCATCGACATCGGCGCGCTGCAAGCCGCGCTGGTCTGCGGCTATCCGGGGACCATCGCCAGCACATGGCAGCAGATGGGCCGCGCCGGGCGCACCACCGACGCCAGCCTCGCCATCCTCGTCGCCACCCCGGGTGCGCTCGACCAATACATCGTGCGCCACCCCGAATTCATCCTGGAGCAGTCGCCCGAACACGCGCTGATCAACCCCGACAACCTGCTCTTGCTGGTGGACCACCTGCGCTGCGCCGCCTTCGAGTTGCCTTTTACACCGGGCGAAGGCTTTGGCGACAGCCCATTTGCCCGCGACGTGCTGGCGCTGCTCGTCGAGCAGGGTGAATTGCACGCCGACGCGACCGGCTATTTCTGGGCAGGCGCAGCCTACCCCGCCCGCGCCATCAATCTGCGCAGCAGCAGCGCCGACACCGTGGTCATCCAGGCCCGGCCGGCCAATGGCAGCGCCGACGGAGCCGGTAACGGCGCGACCACCGTCATCGGCAGCATCGAGCACGCGGCTGCGCCCCGGCTGGTCCACGACGGCGCGGTCTACTTCCACGAAGGCCAGAGCTACACCGTCGACAAACTCGACCTGGACGCTAACCTGGCCTATGTCACGCCGGTGGAGGTGGACTACTACACCGATGCTATGAGCAGCACCGAGATCGAAGTCTTGGCCGAACACGACCAGGCCGACCAGCGCGGCGCGCGCGTCTGTCACGGCGACCTGCGCGTGTGTATGCAGGTGGCGGGCTATCGCCGCGTCAACCGCTTCCCCCATGAGCGGCTGGCGGTCTTCCCGCTGAGCTACCCGCCCAGTGAGCTAGAGACCAACGGCTATTGGTGCGGCATCTTGCCCGAAGTGCAGTTGGCGTTGGAGGAGCGCGGGGAGTGGCGCGATTCGGTCAACGACTATGGGCCGAACTGGGACGCGGTGCGCGAGCAGGTGCGGAGTCGCGACCATTTCCGCTGCACCCAATGCGGCGCGGGTGAACCGCCTGGTCGCCAACATGACGTGCATCACCTGGTCCCGTTCCGCACCTTTGGCTATGTGCCGGGGGTCAACGAGCACTATCGCCAGGCGAACCGGCTGGACAATCTGATCTTGGTCTGCCG
Organism: uncultured Litorilinea sp.; assembly: GCA_964372065.1. Taxonomy (GTDB): domain Bacteria; phylum Chloroflexota; class Anaerolineae; order Caldilineales; family Caldilineaceae; genus QEUY01. The sequence goes on along the minus strand of CAYJQA010000183.1, from coordinate 1,212 downwards.
GACCTGTCACCAACGGCTGGAGGGAGGCGTGCGCGTCCGTTCCGGGCTGGACGGCCTGGCCTATGCCCTGGGCCAACTGGCCCCGCTCTATCTCATGTGCGACCCGGAAGACATCGGCGTGCATGTGGTGCGCGGCGAGGTCGCGGGCATCCGCAAACGCCTGGCCGACGCCGCGGCGGCAGACGCGGAGGGTCGTCCCGTCCAACTGCCCACGGTCTACGTTTACGAGCAGGCCGCGGCCGGGCTGGGCTTTAGCGCCCGCCTCTTTGAGTTGCACGCCACGCTGCTGGAGGCGGCCCACGACCTCATCGCGGGCTGTGCCTGCCCGCAGGGCTGCCCGGCGTGCGTCGGCCCCATCCTGGACAACGAAGTTGCCCACCTGGACACCAAACGCCTCGCCCTGGCCCTCCTCGCCGAGTTGACGAGCCGCCAGTCGGAGCTACATTCCGCCCCGCGCGGGGATGTTGTCTTCTAGCCGTGCTTCCCCTGACCGGATCGGCGGTTAGGAAACCGCCGCTATCCAATGTGGTCTTAATAGGACACTCGCCGCCGGGTGATACTGAGACCGGCGGCGGGCAGTTCTTTCCGGACCATCTGCACTTCCTCATCGCTCAGTTGACCCTCGAAGATCAACGGCTTCACGCTCAGGATCCTGCGCAGTGTGGGCAGGATATCGGCCACCTTCGGACCGGCGGGCCACTGGTCCAGCGTCACCTGGATGGCGTGCGGGCGCTCCACTTCGAGCAGCTTATCCACCGTGTGCAGGGAATTGGAGTGCAAATGGATGACAGAGTAGTCCGCTGCCTGGCAGATCTGGATGTCATAGGGCAGGAACCAGCGGGCATAGTGGTTCGCCGAGAGAAACCCTGAGGCGTCGCACTGGGTGCGTACCACCGTACCGGGCGACCAGATGCCAAACGGATTGACATAGCCGCCGTGGATGCGCGGGATGCGCGCCAACTGCGCCTGGAGGATCTCGATGAAGTGGGCGGTCACCTTCTCCAGGAAACGGCGCAGTTCCGTTGGGTGGTCGTAGATGGAGAGACACATCAGCTCCGGCCCCAACACCGCCTCCGCCAGATCGCTGGGACCGCGCATGAGGCACTGGACGATGGCCAGGCGTCCGCCCTGGCGTTCGACCAGCAGGTCCACGTGGTGCTTGAGCAGGTCAAACCAGGCGTCGCTGCGATGAACGGCGGCGTTGTCCCATTC
>CAYJQA010000182.1:0-9449 GCA_964372065.1 uncultured Litorilinea sp. | reverse complement strand
TGACCTACACCTGTGGCATCCGCGCCTCCTTCGGCGTCAGCGGCGTCGCAACATTGGGCTTGCGGCCAATGCGCATTTTGACCCCCGCGGGAACCGCTGGGTAGCGTGATTGCCTCTCGTGTACAGGAGCGCGTTATGTTAAATCCCACCCTCTTGCCGAAGTGACTGTCACCTGAGTGAAGTGTGTAACTCCTATAAGGTCTAGGTACGGCGCAAGATCAACAGACCGGGGGCTGGTAAACATCGCCAACTCCCGGTCTGTTTGCGTCCCTGTGAATCGTGCCTATCGCCGCGTCCCAAACGCAGGCGGCTCACCGATAGGCGTCACCCTGCCACGGATTGGCCTTCAGTTCCTTGTCGTATTGGCGCAAGGGGTGGCGCGCCGGGTCCAGTTGCCGGCCTGTGTCCCACGGCTCGAAGGCATTCTTGACGTTGGCTAGACCCGTGTTGGCCAATTCCGGGTAGTGACGCAGGAGCACCGTCTTGAGGTCGGCGGCGTCGATCCACTGCAATCCCTCTCGGGTGTAGACTTCCTCATTGTAGCAGTCGGTGTAGAAGCGGTCCGCCTGTAGCCGCCGCGAGGCGTTCAAGATGAAGATCTGGAACATGGTCTCGCCAAAACCGAAACCGGTGGGGCGCCGGCCTTCGGCCAGCGTGCCGATCATGAGGTCGAGGCTTTCCACGTCCTCGGGCCGGTCACCATAGACTGCCTTGAGCTTGGTCACAGTGTCCTGGTCGTCGGTCAGCTCTGCGAAGGAACGAATCGGGTTCAGCCCCAACTGGCGACGAAACTCGTTGTAGCGCGGCACCCCGCGCTCGCGTGCGCGCAGAATATCCACCGCACCCAAGTCGAACAAGGGATTGCCCGGAATGCTCATCTCCTGCATGAAACGGGGAAAGTTGTTCAGAACCAGTTGCCCTGGGTGCTGATTGCCAAAGGAATAGAAGAGGTCGGCCAGCGGCGTGTGGCCGGTGAGCTTGGCAGAACCGGCCTGGCGGGTTTCCGGGAACGGTACTTCTGTCACTGCATCGCCTTGTCCCACATGGCGAATCTTCAGCTTCTCCGGTAGCAGCGAATGGAGACGATAGACCTCAACAAATTCTTCGGTCAGGCCATAGGGTTGTCCGTGCCTGTCGATGGGGTTGCCCACGACGCCGCCCATCTCCGGGTTGCGCACGTTGATGTCGGCTACGGTCTTGCGGTGTTTGCCCGTATGGAACAGGTTAGTCAGCAGCCCGTACCAGTTGGCGTTGAGGCCGGCGTCCAGTGCGGGGTTGGGCAGGATGGCCGGCGTCCACTCCCCGCTGTGGATCTTAGCCATAACCGCGGCGTTGATCAAGCGCGCCACGTTGAACAGCCGGTTGTCATCCCAGCCGGGATAGGCGCGCTTGAGGCGGTCACAGATCGCGTTGTGTTCGCGGGCGAACAGCGTATGTAACATAGTCAGGCCGACCCACCAGTTGCGCACAAAACCGGTCGTCTCTATGCCTTTCTTGTCTAGCGGCAATGTGCCGTCGGCGTTGAGACGCAGCTTGCCGTCCACGCCGCTGCGCAGACTGTGCTGCGTCGCTTGGTCGCTGCCGTAGATCTGGGAGCCGTCCCACCAGTGCGTCACCTCGTTGATAAACGTGATGGGCGTGGCCTCTTGGCCGGGCGTCCACGTCGGATCGGCCTGGGTCTTGCCGACGAACATATGCGTCTGCCAGTGAAGCCGCCTGGCGGGATCGTCTTCGGCCAGTGGAATGGCGATCACGTCCGTCGGCGCGACTTCGCCGTGGTTGATCCAGTCGTGGTTCTGGAACTGGATCCACGACGCGGCCAGCATGTTGAGGAAGGGCACTTCCCGCATTTCGCCGCGGCGCGTCAGGAAGATGCGGCTGATCTCCCTGGGGTTGGGGGTGAGCAGTTCGTCGCCGGTCGCCGGTCGGATGGCCTGGTTGGCGACGTTGCGCATAAAACGGGTGTACGCGGCCCCTTCCTTGGGGTTGGCGAGATTGTTCCAGGCGCCATCGGCCGTGCGAAAGTGGGTGACGCCGGGCGGCGGCGTTTCGCCTTCCGGCTGAAAGCCGGTCAGGGTTCCTGTGGGATAGGTGTTCTTGAGGTTGTGGGTGTTCAGTTGCTGGCGCATGTAGGCAAAGGTGAGGATCGCCAGGACGAAGGGCCGGTGATACCAGTTCGTCCAGACGACATCCCGATAGCCGGCCAGGCGGCCGTAGAGTTCGGTGGCGCCGTCCATGAGTACGGAAGCAACCACACCAACGGTATCACCCAGCACGCGGAGGAACTGCCGGGCGACGCCTGGCGGCGGCGCGGGCGGCGGCGGCGCGGGCAGCGCGCCGGGCGGCACGGCTGCTTTCGCCAACAGTTTGTCGCGTTCAAAGAAGTACAGGTCCGGCACAAACACGTCAACCCCGGCCACGGCGTTCGCCGCGGCCCGTTGCCGCAGTTCCAGCAGTTCGGCATTGGCAGGGTCATGTTGCAGGGCCAGAGCACAGTGCTTCTCCGCCGCCGCATATTGCTCACTGTGAAAATAGGCCAACGCCAACAGGGCGTGGCCGTCGCTCTCCTGTTGTCCGTCAACGTGCGCGATCAGGGTCTCGATCGCCGCTGCGAAATCGTGCCGCGCAATCAACTGCCGCGCCGCATCAAGCGGGGGCGCGCCCACCATCGCTGACATTGCCATTCTCCTTCGGGACGGTTCCTCTTCAAACTGCGCAATCATTGGCGATCAGACACTATGGGGAGTTGTCTGTCGCCATATGCGTGCCGGCCGCCGACTCGCGTCACCGGCCGGCGCACGCAAAGTGAGGCGAAGTCTACCACCGAATTCGGCACGCGCACAATGTCTATATTGTGGAAGAAGATAACCTGGGAGGCGCTGCGCGGGCAGTCTTGGGTCTGACGCTTAGCCTGTGACTGGGTGGTGATGGTGGTCATGGTGCCGGGAGGGGCCTGCCGTCGCCAGCCGGCCATCGGTGGGCAGCATCCGGCGGTCCACGTTGGCGCTGTGCTGGGCTTCCACCCAGGCGACGACCTCGGCCAGCCCCTCACTCGACTTCAGATTGGTGAAGATCGTGGGCCGTGTCCCGCGCATTTGGCGGCTATCGCGCGCCATGACCTCCAGTGAAGCGCCCACCAGCGGCGCGAGGTCAATCTTGTTGATCACCAAGAGGTCCGAGCGGGCAATGCCCGGCCCGCCTTTGCGGGGAATCTTGTCGCCCGCGGCGACATCGATCACATAGATCCAGGCATCGACCAGTTCCGGGCTGAAGGAGGCCGCCAGATTGTCGCCGCCGCTTTCTACCAGCACCAGTTCCAAACCGGGCCAGGCCGCCTCCAATTCCATGACGGCTTCCAGGTTCATCGAGACATCGTCGCGGATCGCCGAATGGGGACAGCCGCCGGTTTCTACGCCCCGGATGCGGCCGCTGTCCAAGACATTGCGCCGCTGGAGGAACAGAGCGTCCTCCTGGGTGAAGATGTCGTTAGTCACAACGCCGAGACTGTAGTGACCGCCCAACTCGCGACAGAGCGCCTCGACCAATGCGGTCTTGCCGCTGCCGACCGGCCCGGCAATGCCCACGCGCAGGGCGCGCGGCGCGGTGACCCTAGTTCCCTCGGACATGCAGGACTCCTTCCACTCAAGCGTCCACGGATGGGGTCAGAAGAGAAAATAGCGTTGGGTCATGGGCAGGCGGTGGGCCGGTTCGCAGGTCAACAACTCGCCGTCGGCCCGCACTTCATAGGTTTCCGGGTCAACTTCGATGACCGGCATGGCCTGGTTGTGGACCATGCTTGTCTTGCCGATGGTGCGGCAATGACGGACGGCCGCCACCTGCTTCGCCAACCCTAAGCGGGCGGGCAACTCTGCCTCCAGAGCCGCCTGCGAGACGAAGGTGAGGCTAGTGGCGGCCGTTGCCTTGCCAAACGCGCCGAACATAGGCCGGAAGATCACCGGCTGCGGCGTAGGGATCGAGGCGTTGGCGTCGCCCATGACGCTCCAGGCGATCAGCCCGCCCTTGACGATCAGTTCGGGCTTGACGCCAAAGAAGGCCGGCTGCCACAAGACCAGGTCGGCCAGCTTGCCGGGTTCGATGGAGCCGACGAGATGGCTGATGCCGTGGGCGATGGCCGGGTTGATGGTGTATTTGGCGATATAGCGCTTGGCCCGCAGGTTGTCATGGCGGCTTGTGTCCTCCGGCAGCGGTCCCCGCTGGACCTTCATCTTGTGCGCCGTCTGCCAAGTGCGCGTGACCACCTCGCCCACCCGGCCCATGGCCTGCGAGTCGCTGGAAATCATGCTCAGGACACCAAGGTCGTGCAGGATATCCTCGGCGGCGATGGTCTCGGCGCGGATGCGGCTCTCGGCAAAGGCCACATCTTCCGGCACCTGCGCGTTCAGGTGATGGCAGACCATCAGCATGTCCAGGTGTTCGGCAATGGTGTTGACCGTAAAAGGCCGCGTCGGGTTCGTGGAGGAAGGCAAGACATAGGGGTAACCGGCGATGCGGAGGATGTCAGGCGCATGGCCGCCTCCGGCTCCTTCGGTATGGTAGGTGTGAATGGTGCGCCCGGCAATCGCCGCGATGGTGTCTTCCACAAACCCGGCCTCGTTCAGCGTGTCCGTGTGGATGGCGACCTGGACATCCCACTGGTCGGCCACACGCAGGCACGCATCGATGGCCGCGGGGGTCGTGCCCCAGTCTTCATGCAGCTTGAGACCACAGGCCCCGGCGCGGATCTGTTCGACCAACGGCTCCGGTGTGGCCGCATTGCCCTTCCCCAAGAAGCCAAAGTTCATCGGCCACTGTTCCGCCGCCTGGAGCATCCGGGCCAGGTTCCACGCGCCGGGGGTACAGGTGGTGGCGTTGGTGCCGGTGGCCGGGCCGGTGCCGCCGCCGAGCATGGTGGTGATGCCGTTGGACAGGGCCGCGTAGATCTGCTGGGGCGAAATGAAGTGGATATGGCTATCCACACCGCCGGGGGTAACGATCAGGTGTTCGCCCGCGATGACTTCGGTGGCCGCGCCCACGACTAGCTCCGGGTCAACGCCGGCCATGATGTCCGGGTTGCCGGCCTTGCCGACCTTCACGATCTTGCCGTCGCGGATGCCAATGTCGCCTTTGACAACGCCCCAGTGGTCGAGAATGAGCGCATTGGTGATGACCAGGTCCAGCGCGCCCTCGGCGCGAGTGGCGCGGCTGCTCTGGCCCATACCGTCACGGATGACCTTGCCGCCGCCGAAGGTGATCTCATCACCATAGACGGTGAAGTCGTGCTCCACCTCGATGAGAAGCTCGGTGTCGGCCAGCCGCACCCGGTCGCCGGTCGTCGGCCCGTAGAGGTCGGCGTAGGTGCGTCGTGGAATCTCCAGTGTCATGCCTGCTCCCTCCCGGCGACGTTGTTTTGGTCGAGCGCGCCCTGCACCAATCCATTACCGCCGTAGACCATGCGGCTGCCGGCGTACGGGGTGAGCGATACCGCTTTCTCATCCCCCGGCTCGAAGCGTACGGCTGTGCCGGCGGGGATGTTCAGGTGCATGCCGTAGGCGGCCTGGCGGTCAAACTCCAGGGCACGGTTTACCTCAAAGAAATGAAAGTGACTACCGACCTGAATCGGACGGTCGCCCGTATGGCGGACGCGCACGGTGATGGCTAACCGGTCCGCATTGGCCTGAACTGGCCCGGCCTCAAGGTCTACCAGAATCTCTCCCGGCTTCATCGCGTTCCTCTCGCGCGCAGGTCGCCGCGCGTGACTGTCGTTATTGGATCGGATCGTGGACGGTGACCAACTTGGTCCCATCCGGAAAGGTCGCCTCGACCTGGACCTCGTGGACCATCGCGGCCACGCCGTCCATGACATCGTCACTGGTCAAGAGTGTGCGTCCGAAGACCATCAGCTCGGCGACGCTCCTGCCGTCGCGCGCGCCCTCCATGATCTCGGCGGTCAGAATGGCGACTGCCTCCGGATAGTTGAGCCGCAGCCCGCGCGCCTGACGCCGGCGCGCCAGGTCGGCAGCTACGACAATGAGCAGCTTGTCTTGTTCCCGTTGGGTCAGGTGCATAGCAGATGTCCCGGTTTGTCTCCGGTGGGTGGATGGGGACGCCGCGTGACGGGCGTCCGTTAGTAGAGTTTGCGCGGGGGAACGGCATCGCGGCCATAGAGGCGCTGTTTCGCCCGCTGCCAAAACTGTAGAAAACCGGCGGCAATCGGGGCATGGGCCACGCTGACGGCCCGGATCACCAGGCCATGGCCGATCAGGCAGCTCACCCCCCACAGAAGCTCGCCGGGCGGGGTCAGGTCGCGGGCCAACTCGTCCAGTTCGGCCTCCAGCGCCCGCCACATGTCGGCGGGGACCCCGGCGCGGCAGATGTAGAACGTGCCGACATAGTAGTAAGGCCCCAAGCGCGCCAGCGCATCCAGTGGGCGTTGGGCGGGCTGTAGGTCTAGGCGTTCCAGCGCCACCGGCTCGCCGCCCACGCACACATCCAGTTCCAGCCGCAACTGCGCGTAGGCGAACACCTCACCGGCTGCCTTGCGCCCGGGCGCAAGCACCTCCCAGTAGAACAATCCGGCGTCGTCGTCCAGCTCGATCTGCGTGCGCTGCACGTAGCGCGCCCCGTCAAAGGGGATGAGCACATCGGGCAGATACTCCAGCACCCCGCCACTGCCCACGTGCAGCCGGGTTGCTTGCCGAGCATCCGGCAGAGCGCCGCGCTGCCGGTACACGCGGGTCGCGCCGGTTGTCGTCACCTGCGCCCAAGCCCCCGGCTCAACCTCGACGGTCAGCGAGAGTTGGTCGCCGCCCAAGATGCCGCCGGAGAGATTGTGCAGATGAACCGTGGCCGTCCCGCAGGGACTCGCAAAGGCGCGCACCACCCGCTGGGGCGGCTCCTGGATGGCAAGGTGCAGCTTTGTGTTGCCGTCACCGGAGCGCCAGAAGCGCAGGTGCAGCCGACTGTTGACACCAGGCATACAGGCATAGCCTTCGCTCTAGCTGATAAAGAGGCGCACGGGCAAAGCAGGATGACGCATGGCCGCCACCTCCACCAGTGGGGCGAAGCTGGGCGGGATGGTGTGTCGCCCAGCCGCCGCGTGGCTGGCCGCGGCCGTGTGGACGAGTACCGGCCCCAACCGCCAGCGGATCGCAGCCGCCGCGCGCTGGCCCACCGGGAGCAGCTTCTGGACAGCCGCCATGAGATTCGCCACCGTCTGCTGGGCAAAGGCCAGCACCGCGATTTCCTCGTCAATGGCGAGTACGCCACAGGCCAGGCCAAAGGCCGGGGCATGGTGCAAGCCGGCGCTGTGCGCCTGGGCCGTCCGGAGCGCCGTGGCGAGGATGGCGCTTTGGGACACTTCCGCGACCAGGGCAAGGAAGTGGCGTCCCAAAGTGGCGCTGGCCGTGCGTAGCTCCCGCGCGGTCCGCAGCGCCGCCAGCCGCCGGTTGACCGCCAGCCATTCGTCCGGCGCAGAGTCGCCCCAGGGCTGGCACGCCACCTGGTAGCCTGCCCGGCAGAATGCACAGTCCACCGCTACGGTTTCGCCGATATAGGCGGCCAGAAACGTCTCCAGGTTGTCAACGGTCAATACTCTGTCCGCAACCAGGGTTTCCAGCCCGAACGAATGGGATTGGGAGCCGATGGGCAGGGCGCTGTCAGCTAGATGCAGCAGATCCAAGAGTTCGATTGCCGAGACCGTGTGAGCCATTGGCTGCTATGCTAGCGGTTTGTGCGCGCGGTCGCTACGGCAATCGGTACGAAGATTCCCCGCTGATCCTTGTGCAGATTGCATGACCACTCTGGTCTCCGGAAACCGGGAGCTATACCGCGGGCCGGTGACGACGTGGGCGTCGCCCTCGTTAGGCAGGTCCCCGTTACTGCGTTCTGCGTACGCGGCTGCCGGTTTTCCTCGCGCGCCCTGCATGGGCGGCGACCGGCCGCGCCGGACGACGAGGAAGTGTGCGGATCGCACAGGGATGCGGGGAGAAAATATGACGCTGACCCCGTATCTGGGCAGTATTGTGATCACTAACTGTGCAGTTTGTACAGCGCGCCGCGCAACTTTTCGGCGGAGTTGCCCAGTGCGGGGACAATCGCAGGTGTCTATACTGGGGGCCGGAGAGCCTCGCCACACACCACTTAGCAAGTCCATCAGTCACACAGGAGGGGAATGTGTCCATTACTTTTGTTGTCGACGCCCTAGCTCGTTTCACTACGAGACGCCGGCGTCGTCCTGCCGCTCTGGCCAGTGTCCTGCTGATCCTGGCCCTATTTGTCGGCGCCTGTGCCGCGCCGTCCGCGCCGGCGACTGGTGCAGCCGACGCAACCGCAGCGCCCGCCGCCGAAGCCGCCGCCAGTGATGCGGCGAGTGGCGATACCATCAAGGTTGGCATTCTGCATTCGTTGAGCGGCACCATGGCGATCAGCGAAGTCTCGGTCCGGGACGCTACCCTGTTGGCGATCGAGGAGATCAACGCCAACGGCGGTGTGATGGGCAAGATGCTGGAGCCGATCGTCGAGGATGGGGCCAGCGACTGGCCCACCTTTGCCGAGAAAGCTCGTAAGCTGATCCAGCAAGACGGCGTGGCCGTCGTCTTCGGCTGCTGGACCAGCGCCAGCCGCAAGGCCGTGCTGCCGGTCTTTGAGGAGCTGAACGGCCTGCTGTTCTACCCGGTCCAGTATGAGGGGTTGGAGCAGTCGCCCAACATCTTCTACACCGGGGCTGAACCGACGCAGCAGATCATCCCGGGCGTCGAGTACCTGGTCAACGAGTTGGGGGCCAAGAACATCTACCTGCTGGGGTCCGACTATGTCTTCCCCCGCACCGCTAACCTGATCATCAAGGCCCAGTTGGAGGCGTTGGGCGTGACATTGGCCGGCGAGGAATACGTCCCGCTGGGCGGCACCGAGTTCAGCACGATTATCAGCAAGATTCGGGAGGCCAAGCCCGACGCGATCTTCAACACGCTCAACGGCGACAGCAACGTAGCCTTCTTCAAGCAGTTCAAGGATGCCGGGTTCACGGCGGAGGCGCTGCCGGTCATGTCCGTGAGCGTGGCGGAAGAAGAGGTGCGCGGCATCGGGCCGGAGAACGTCGCCGGCCATTACACGGCCTGGAACTACTACCAGACTACCGCCACGCCTGAGAACGAGGCGTTTGTGGCGGCCTATAAGGCGAAGTACGGCGACGAGCGGGTGACGAGCGATCCCGCCGAGGCAGGCTACTTCGGCGTCTATCTGTGGAAAGCCATGGTGGAGAAGGCCGGCAGCACCGCGGTCGCGGATGTGAAGGCGGCGGCCGCCTCGGGCGAGATCGAGTATGCGGCCCCCGAGGGCTTGGTGAAGGTGGACCCGGAAAACCAGCATACCTGGAAGACGGTGCGCATCGGCCAGGTCAACGCGGAGGGTCTGATTGACGAGGTTTTTGCCAGCGATGGTCCGGTTCACCC
>CAYJQA010000181.1:0-9466 GCA_964372065.1 uncultured Litorilinea sp. | reverse complement strand
GGCTAAAGGCGACCTGGGCGCCGTCCGGGCTGAGCGCGGGGTCGAAGCCGCCGGTGAGCAGCCGCAGATCGCCGGTCGCCAGGTCGTAGAGGTAGATGTCGCCGCCCCACTCCACTTGGATCGCCAACTTGCCCGTCAGCCCGGCGGCGGTGACGGCGGTGACAGCGGTCGGCGTGGGGAGCAGCGGGAGCATCCCCTGGGTGGGCGCGGCGTCGTCTGCGGCGCGATAGGGCGGCGCGTCGCTGGTCGCGGTCGCAAGCGGCAGGCCGCTCACGTCCCCGGTGATGGTCAGAAACTCGGCCGCAGCCCAGGCAAAGCCGCCCGGCACCGCGGGCGCGGCCACGTGGAGCCAGGCGGCGTCGGCGCTGCGGCCCAACAGGACGAGTTCGGCGTCCGGCTGCGCCTTGGCGATGACCGCATAGGTGGAGCCGGGACCCGCGCGCAGGTTCAGCCGCCCGCTTTCCAGGGCCACGCGGGCGGTCGGCGCGTCGGCGGGCAACGGGAGCGCGGTCGCTTGTGGTCCGGTTGGCGCGGAGCCGGCCGCCGCGGGTGCGGTCGCGCCGGGCAGGGCGGTGGGCGTGGGCGTGATGGGGATGATAACGACCTCTTGGGCGGCCAGACGCGCGCTGTCGAAGACGATTAGCGCGGTCGCGTCCACCCAGCCGGTCTGACCGGCGTCGGTCTCCGCCAAGAACCAGCCGCCATCCGCGGCGCGGGCCGTCACACTGACCCTAGCGCCCTGGGGCAAGTCGGCCAGCAGCAGCCCGCTTTCGTCGTAGAGCGCCGCGCCGCCGATGCCGACCACCGCGTCGATGCGGGCCAGCGGTGGCCGCGGGGTGGAGGTAGGCGTCGGGGTGGGCGTTTCCACGACAAAGGGCTTGGCCGCCAATGGTCGGACCGCCGCGCTCGCCGCGCCGGTCTGCGCCGTCACGACAGCGGGGCTAGGCGTGACGCTGGGCGGCGCGGTCGCGGTGGCGGTGAGGGTCGCGGTGATGAGCGCTGTCTGGTCGGGCAGCGTTTCTAGGCTGCCGCGTTCCTGCTGGGTCAGCCAGACCAGGCCGCCCAGCACCCCGGCGCTCACCGCGAGGGTGATGAATAAGAGCGTACGCAGAGGACGCCGGGGAGTCTCCGGCATCGCCGGAACCAGCGTGTGAGGCCCCCCTGCCGGTCTGCCGGTGCGCCAACGGTAACGATTCATGGGTGTCAGTTGCCGGCGCTCGCAGTCGGTTCCGGGGTGGGCGTCGTGTCGGGCGCCGGCGCTTCGCCGGTGGCGGGCGGTTCACCGCTTTCGGGTGCGTCGGGCGCTGCCTCGACGAAGTTGGCCGAAGCGGTCATGCCGGGCAGCACCTGCTCCACCGGCCCTTCGGCAAAGCGAATCTGCACCGGGAAGGTGACAAAGCCGGTCTCGGCGGCCGCGGCGGGTGCGATCTGCTCCACCACGCCGGTGAAGGTCTCGGCGGGCAGCGCATAGATGGCAATCTCGACTTCCTGGCCGACCTGGATGCGGCGGATGTCGCGCTGCTCCACGTTGACGGTCAGCTTGACGTCGGCGATGTCGGCCAGCACGGCGGCCACTGTGCCGGAGCCAACCTGCTGGCCCAAGACCACATTGACTTCCAGGGCCGAGCCGTTGATGGGCGACTTGACCTCGGCGGCGGCCAGCGCCAAGCGCGCGGCGTCGGCCTGGATCATGGCCTGGCGCACGCCGAGCTCGGCCTTACGTACGGCGGCTTGCTCCGGCCCCTTGTTGATCTCCTCCAGGTCCGCTTCGGCGGCGGCGACGCGCGCCTCGGCCGCAGCCAACTCGGCGGGCGTCGGCTTCTTGCGCAGTTCGTTGAGGCTGGACTGCGCGCTCTGCGCCGAACTCAGCGCCGACTGGAGATCGGCGTCGGTGGCGGGCTTGGTCGCTTCCTCGAAGGCCGCCACCGCGGCTTCGTAGGCGATGGTGGCGCGCTGCAACTCGTCGGCGGCGGCGGTCGCGGCAGACTCCGGCAGCCAAGCGATCTTGTCGTATTCGCGCTGGGCGGCCTGGACCGCGATCTCGGCGTATTTCAGTTGGGCCTGCAACTGGACCAACTCTTGCGGCGTCGGCCCGGCCTGCACGTCGGCATAGCGCGCCCAGGCGGCGGCGGCCGCGGCTTCGGCGGCGGCCAAGTCCTCGGCGGTCGGCCCGGCTGCCACGACGGCCAGGTCTTCTTGGGCCGCCAGTAGGTTCGCTTCGGCGACGGCGATGTCGGCCTCGTCAACCAGTTTGCCGGCCTCCTCAAAGTCGATGCGCGCCGCCTCGAATGCGAGCTCGGCCTGTTCCACGTCCCAGGCCAGGTAGGTCGTATCCAGCGCAAAAAGCACGTCGTCTTGCTTGACCACATCGCCCACGTCGACGTTGACCGTGTCCACGCGGCCACTGGTTTCCATGACTACCTGCCGGGCGCGCACCAACTGCACCGTACCGACCGCGCTCAACGCGCCCGGCGGTGCGACGATCTGCGCCTCAGGCGCGGCCGCGGGCGCGCCGCCGGACGCCAATGTGCCCAGCGTCGCGGGCAGGTTGGCGGCGCCGACTTCCGCCGCCAGAGCGACGGCCTCCGCCGCCTCAACCACCGGCGGCGCTTCCACTGCCGCCATATCAAACGCCGCGGGCGCGTCGGCCGTGGTTTGGGGGACGGGTAGCAGGGCTACCAGGGTACGGGCGAGACGGTCACGGTCGGCGACCACCACCGTCGCGCCAAAGCCGAGCACCGCGCAACATACGCAGAGCATGGTCCACTTGGCTATTTGTCTCATGCTGTTCTCCTGACCCGATGGGGGGCGCGTGGGACTGGTTGATGTGGCAAAGCAGCGCGGAATGGCAAGAAATAGTGCGGATTGCGCGTGACAAAGAATGAAAATACGCGGAAGAGAAACACTTGCCCACTATGCCAGGTTTCTCAAAGGTTTCCCCAAAGGATACCATTGTCTTTCCCAACCGCGCAAAGTTCGGACCCATTTGAGGGACGGCCCCGGCGTGCCGCGCCGCGCGGGGGAATCCGGCGTACTTGGCCTGCTGCCAGAATGCGCCCTAGACGCGGGCGGGGCTATCGTGGGCGACGTGGGTGGGTTTGCCGGCAACCATGTTGGCGGGCCGGCCGATCGCGAAAACACCCGCCAAGACGCCCGGCCCCTTGGGGAGACCCGGCGTCTTGGCGAACTGCGCCAGGGTTGGCGCGTCAATCTACCCGCGTGCTTTGTCTAGGCCCAGCGTGGCGAGGGCGGCCATCAGGCTCAGGCCCGACAGGCTGAGCGGAGCCAGCGGCGGGGGTACGGCTTCGCCTTCGTCCTCGGCTTCCGCTTGGGCGCGCAGGGCGACGCTCTGGTTGGCGGGCGCGCCTGCCACGTAGGCCGGGGCCGCGGCTTCGTCGCCTTCGCCGGCGCGCGCCTCATAGTGTTGATAGGTGCCGAGCAACCCGGTCACGCTCAGAATCAGCAACAGCACGGCGATGATATAGCGCCCGTTGCGGCCCACGGCCAAGGCGGTCAATGTCAAGACCAGCCCGATCGCGCTGGCCCCCACGGCCACCAACTGCACACCGTCCAGGTGGCTGGTGATCACCAATTCGGCCAGCAGCATGATATAGCCGCCGGCCAACAGCCACAGCAGCAGCGCAGCCAAGCGCCGCTGTACCCAACCCTCCAATTTAGACATACTGGCTCCTTTGGATGCATCGTCGATCTGCACGGCGCGTACCTCGCGCCGATTGACCACGCAGCAACTATCCAGAGACAAGAGTGACGGCGCGCCGCCGCAAAAATACAAGATCGTCACCCTTGCTGTGATCATAGCACGTTTGACGGTCCGACGCGCAGGGGCGGCAACCGGATTTCCGGCTGCCGCCCCGTTCTGGCATTGCGTATAGGTTGGGGACGCGGTCGCTAGAAGCGCTTGCCGCGCAGGCGCAGGCTGTTGGACACCACGCTCACGCTGGAGAAGGCCATCGCGCCCGCGGCCAGGATGGGATGCAACTGGCGCAGGAAGTCCGGCGCCCAGGTAAACGGGGCCAATGCGCCCGCGGCGATGGGAATCAGCGCGACGTTATAGCCAAAGGCCCACGCCAAGTTCTGGCGGATGTTACGCATGGTCGCACGCGAGAGAGCCAGAGCTTGCGGCACGCTGCGCAGATCGCCGCGCATGAGCGTGACGTCGGCGGTCTCCATGGCCACGTCCGTGCCGGTGCCGATGGCGATGCCGACGTCGGCCTGGGCCAGCGCGGGCGCGTCGTTGATGCCGTCGCCCACCATGCCCACGCGATAGCCTTCCTGTTGCAACTTGGCGACATGCGCGGCCTTGTCGCCGGGCAGGACTTCGGCCAAGACCCGGTCAATGCCCACTTCGGCGGCGATGGCCTGAGCGGTGGCCTGGTTGTCGCCGGTCATCATCACGACCAGCAGCCCCAGTTGGCGCAGCGCGGCGACGGCTTCCTTCGAACCGTCCTTAATCGTGTCGGCCACGCCGATGAGCGCGCTGGCCTGGCCGTCCACCGCCAGCCACATGGCCGTCTTGGCCGCGGCCTGCAACTGCTCCGCCTTGGGGCCAAGCCCGTTAAGCGTGACCTGTTCGCGCTCCATCAGCCGCCGGTTGCCCAACAGCACGCGGCGTCCGTCCACGGTGGCGGCGATGCCGTGCCCGGCGATGCCCTCAAACGCGGACGGCTCGCCCAGCGCCAACCCGGCCTCGCGCGCCGCGGCCACGATGGACTCGCCCAGCGGATGCTCGGAGCCGCGCTCGGCGGAGGCGGCCAGCCGCAGCAGGTCGTCGCGGCCCAGCTTGGCCGCGCCGGAGACGACCACATCCGTCACCGACGGTTGGCCGCGGGTGATCGTGCCCGTCTTGTCCAGCACGACCGCGGTCAGTCGCTGCGCCTGCTCCAGCGCCGCGCTGTTCTTGAAAAGGATGCCCAACTCGGCCCCCTTGCCCACGCCGACCATAATGGAGGTGGGCGTCGCCAGACCCATCGCACACGGGCAGGCGATGACCAGCACCGCGACCAGGCGGATGAGCGCCGGCACGAAGCCCGCGCCGCTCACCATCCAAATGACAAAGGTCAGCGCAGCCAGCCCGATCACGGCGGGCACGAAGTAGGCCGATACCTGGTCCACCACGCGCTGGATCGGCGCGCGACTGCCTTGCGCCTGCTCCACTAGGCGAATGATCTGGGCCAGCGCGGTTTCCTTACCGACCTTGGTCGCCTCAAACTTGAGCAAGCCCTGCCTGTTCATGGTCGCGCCGATGAGTGCGTCGCCGGGATGCTTTTCCACGGGCAGACTCTCGCCGGTGATCATGCTCTCGTCCACCGCGGAATTGCCCTGAACGACTACACCGTCCACCGGGATCTTCTCGCCGGGGCGGACGATAACCGTGTCGCCGCGGATAACCTGGCTGATGGGAATGTCCACCTCAGCGCCCTGGCGGACGACGCGCGCCGTCTTGGGCTGCAAGCCGATGAGCTTCTTGATGGCGGCGCTGGTGCGGCCCTTGGCGCGCACTTCCATCAGCTTGCCCAGCACGATCAGGGTGATGATGACCGCCGACGTCTCAAAATAGACGTGGTGGCCCAGCGCGTGCGTGCCCAGCGTCAAGGCGATCAACACGGCGACGCTGTAGACATAGGCGACGGATGACCCCATCGCGACCAGCACGTCCATGTTGGCGGAGCGGTTGCGGAGGCTCTTGTAGGCCCCCACGTAGTAGTCCCAGCCCACATAGAACTGCACCGGCGTCGCCAGGGCCAGAAAGAGCCAGTTGACCCAAGCCGCCTGCGCCCATTCGCCCACCAGGGCCAAATCGCGGCTCATGCTCAGGAGAAAGAGCGGCACGCTAAAGATGAGGCCCACGATCAGCCGCGTCCACTGGTGGCGAACCTCGGCGGCGCGGGCCGCGGCCTCGGCGTCTTCCGGCTCGGCGTCGGCGGCGGTCTCGACGACGTCATAGCCCGCCTTGCGGACCGCGGCGACCAGGTCGGCGCGCTCGACCGCGCCCGGCACATAGGTGACGGTGGCGCGCTCGTTGGCGTAGTTGACCTCGACGCTCAGCACGCCCTCCACCTTGTTCAAGCGGCGCTGGATGGTGTTGGCGCAGTTGGTACAGGTCATACCCAAGAGCGGCAGTTCCACCGTCGCGGTGGGGATGCTGTAACCGGCGCGCTGGACGCGTGCGATCACCTCACCCGTTGCGGCCTTGGGGTCGGCAAGGGTGGGGTCAAAGACGAGCGTGACTTTTTCGCTGGCGAAGTTGACCGCGGCGTCGGCGATGCCTGCAACTTTCTTGGCGTTGCGCTCCACGCTCGCCACACAATTGGCGCACGTCATCCCCACCACGGGTAATGTCAACTGCTTTTGTTCGGACATATATCGGTACTCCCACAAATAGGAAGGAGAGATCTCACGCAAAGCCGCAAAGAACGCAAAGGGTTTCTGTCATTCCGAGCGTCAGCGAGGAATCTCTCTGGGATATTGCCCGCGGCGGAGAGATTCTTCGGCCTGCGGCCTCAGAATGACAGAGGCTGACCCGGTATTACTTGGCGTTCTTGGCGGCTTTGCGTGAGCTATTCTGCTTATGGCTGGCCTACTGGATCGCCACTTCGGCAGCCGGCGGGTAGTTGATCTCCTGCAGGGTGGCGACGATCTTCTCCCACGTGGCGGGCGCTTCCCACGCGACAACAACCTGCTTGGTGGCCTCGTCGGCCTTGACGCTGGTCACGCCTGCTAGGTCGCTCAGCTCGCTCTCGATGGTGTGGGTGCAATGGCTACAACCGATGTTGGGGACGACAAAAGACTTGCTGCTCATGGTGTGTGTTCCTTATTGGCCCGAAAGTGGGCGGGTGAAAGAGTGGCCGCGTGGCCCCGACTACAGCTTGTCTGGCTTACAGCTTGCTCGACATGGCAAAGACGCTGGTGACTTCCTGCAAGACCGCTTCGCGCTCCACCGGGTCGTCGCCCTGGATGGCGGTCGTGACACAGGTGTGCAGGTGGTTGTCCAGGATCATGATGCTGACCTTGGAGAGCGCAGCCTGCACGGCCTGAATCTGGCGGATGACGTCAATGCAGTAGGTGTCGTCTTCCACCATGCGCTCGATGCCTTTGAGATGACCGGCGGCGCTGGCGAGGCGCTGGGTCACGGTCTTGCGAGTCTGGTCGTCCATGCGTGTCGTGCTCCTGTTCTTTGTTACCCCTCCCCCCTGGGGGTGGGGTAGCCATAGGGTACCACGCGATGGTGGGGTTGTCAAGATGTTGGGCGCGCGGCGCGCTGCGGCGAACCTGAGGTATACTAGGGCCAGGTGTCCACTTCGCCCCAAGGAGGTCCGCAATGCCGTCTATCACTAACAGCCTGGGACCCACCAAACCGCAAGAGCGCATTGACCTGTTGGACGTGCTGCGTGGGGTGGCGCTGCTGGGTATCCTTACCGTCAACATGGCGCTCTTCGCCAACCCGGCGCAGTACGTGGTGACGCCGCTGGCGCAGGAACGCGGGCTGGACGCGGTCGTGCTGTGGGCGATCCGCTGGCTGGCGGAAGGCAAGTTCTATGCCCTCTTCTCGCTGCTGTTTGGGCTGGGCTTTACGCTGCAACTGGCGCGGGCCGAGGCGCGCGGCCGGCGCTTCGGTCCGGTCTACCTGCGCCGCACGGGCGTCCTGCTCGTTTTTGGCGTGCTGCACGGGCTGCTGCTGTGGGTGGGCGACATCCTGGCGATCTATGCGGTGCTGGGGCTGGCGCTGCTGCTCTTTCGCAAGATGCGGCTGCGCCGTGTGCTGATCTGGGCGGTGATCCTCATCTTGCTCCCCACGCTCTTTATCGCGGCGTCGTTTGGTTTGATTGCCGCGGGCAGCCAGGACCCGGCAGTCGCGGTGGAGATTCAGGCCCAGCTCGACGCGCAAACTGCCGCCATGCAGGCCCAAGTCGCCGAGGCGTACACGGTCTACGGCCAGGGGAGCTATGGCGAGATCACGGCGCAGCGGGCGCGCGACCTGCTCTTTATGTGGCAGATGACGCTCTTCATCATGCCCAACATCCTGGGCATGTTCCTGGTGGGCGCGTATCTCGGCCGCCGGGGCATCCTGGCCGACCCGGCGGCGTATCAGCCCTTGCTGCGGCGGCTGCTGGTGTGGGGCGGCGGAGTGGGGCTGGTGCTCAACGGCGTCTATGCCACGCTGATCGGCGACCTCAGCCGCACCCAGCCGTCGGGGCCGCTGCTCATCGCCACCGTCAGCCAGGCCGTGGGCGCGCCGCTGTTGATGCTGGCCTATGTGGCCGGGCTGGCGCTGCTGTGGCTGCGTCCGGCATGGCAGACCCGGCTGCGGACCTTTGCGCCCGCGGGGCGCATGGCGCTGACCAACTATCTCATGCAGTCGGTCATTTGCACGCTGATCTATTACGGCTATGGGTTGGGGCTGTTCGGGCAGGTCGGCGCGGCCCTGGGGCTGCTGCTGACCCTTGCCATTTTTGCGGTGGAAGTGGTCTGGAGCCGCTGGTGGTTGGCGCGCTTCCGTTTTGGCCCGGTGGAGTGGCTGTGGCGTACACTGACGTATCTGCGCGGCCAGCCCATGCGGTTCACAGGAGAGAACACACAATCATGAGCAAGGATCTAGTCAAGCAGCAGTTTGGCGCACACGCGGCGGCCTATGCCACCAGCCGCGTCCACGCCGAGGGCGCGAGTCTCGTGCGGCTGGTGGAGTTGCTTCAGCCGCAGGCGGCGTGGCAAACCCTGGACATTGCGACCGCGGCCGGTCACACGGCCTTTGCCCTGGCCCCTCACGTGGCCCAGGTCATCGCGGCGGACATCACGCCGGAGATGATGGCCGTGGGCCAAGAACAGGCGGCCAAGCGCGGCATCACCAACGTCTTGTTTGAGACCGCGGATGCCGAGGCGCTGCCCTATGCCGACGCTGCCTTCGACTTGGTGACCTGTCGCATTGCGCCGCATCACTTCCCGCACGTAGACCGCTTCATCGCCGAGGCGTACCGCGTCTTGCGGCCCGGCGGCTGGTTCGCTGTAGTAGACAACGTCGTGCCGGTGGGCGAGGCGGGTGACTACGTCAACGCCTTTGAGAAGCTGCGCGACCCGTCGCACGGGCGCTGTCTGAGCGTGGCGGAGTGGCTGGCCGGCGTCGCGGCCGGGGGCTTCACCGTGACGCACCACGAGTCGGCCGACAAGACCATGACCTTCGACGACTGGGCCGTGCGCATGGGCGCGTCGCCGGAGACCATCGCCGAGCTGCGCCGGATGCTGGCCGAAGCGCCTGTTGATGTTGCCGCCTTCTTGCGACCCACGCCCCAAGACGGCGATTGGTTCTTTTCCCTGGTAGAAGTCATTGTCATTGGTCACAAGGCCTGACAGATGTCTTTTTGACAAGGAAGGCAAAGTGTCATTCGTTGATCACAACTTCGACTTGTCGAAATTGCCGTTCACGCAACAAGAACTTGATGCTGCGCGGATG
>CAYJQA010000180.1:0-9472 GCA_964372065.1 uncultured Litorilinea sp. | reverse complement strand
AACGATTTGAGGATGGAGACGGGCAGACCGGCATTGCTGCCCGGCGTGTAGATGCGGATGTCGGCGGCGTCGCGCAGGCGTTGGATGCGCGCGCCGTCTTGGCCCCAATCGGCCAGCCCCTTGCTCCATTTCTCGGCTTCGGCGGCGGCCAACTGCTCGACGGACAGGCTCTTGCGCACGGCTTCTTCCGGCTCCACCCAGGGCAGGAAGTCCTCGGCCCGCAGCAGCGGGAACGTGAGCATGAGGTTCGCCAGATCGCCCTTGGGGTCGATGAGGATAGCTGGGATGCCGTCAATGGCCGCCTCTTCGATGAGCGACAGACAGAGGCCCGTCTTGCCGCTGCCGGTCATACCCACGCAGACGGCGTGGGTCGTCAGATCCTTGGAGTCGTAGAGCAGCAGATCGTCGCGGCGTTCGCGCGCCGCCATGTCAAACGTCTTGCCCAGGTAAAAGACGCCTAGCTTCTCAAAGTCGGTCATGGTAGTCCCTCCTTAGGCCGGCGGGGTAATGTGCGATGAATGCAACTGCGCGTAGTATGCCTTGCTTTGGCGAATCGCTCAAGTTGGCGGCGGCGCTCCCCGGCAGAGCAGACACTTGGGTGAGATTGTCTGCTCTGTCAGGCGCATTTCACGTTGGGGGCACTCTGTCATGCTGAGCGTAGCGAAGCATCCCGGCGCACCGGGACCCTTCCGGGTGCCCTTTGGGCGCGGCTCAGGGTGACAACAACCTGCCCCCGTTTTGAAATACGCCCCTGCTCTGCCGGGTGGGTGACATTTGGCGCAAAACGTCTATACTTAGCCAAGACTACGCGCTTCTTAACCTGGGAGACTCGCCCCATGACCCACGTGCGCTGGCGCTATGTGTGGCGCTCGCTGTGGATCTATCGCAGCCGCACGCTGCTGATCGTCCTCTCCACCGCAGTGGGCATCTTTACCTTTGGCATGATCATCGGCGCGGCGTACATGCTGCTCGACGAACTCCCGGTGCGCTATCAGGAGGTCCATCCCGCCAGCGTGGTGCTGCACACCGGCTGGGTGGATCAGGGGATGGTGGATTCGGTGCGGCGGACGCCCGGTGTGGCCGTGGCCGAAGGCCGCACGCGCATCGTCATCCAGTATCAGCGGGCCACGGGCGAATGGCACGATCTGGAACTCATCGCGCTGGAAGATTACGCGGCGAGCCAGGTTAGTATCGTGCGTCCTGTCAGCGGCCCCTGGCCCCCGCCGGAGCGCCAAGCCCTGGTCGAACGCAACTCGCTCCCGTTGACCGGCTATCAGCTCGGCGAAAGCCTGCTGGTCGAGAACAGCCTGGGCGACCAGCGCCGGCTGCCGCTGGTGGGCGTGACCCACGACATGAACGAGGCCCCCGCCCAGATCACCGGCGTGCCCTATGTCTATGTGGCCCAAGCGACGTTGGAGTGGCTGGGGCTGCCCACGCGCTACAACGAAATCCCCTTGCTGGTGGACGGCGACCGCTTTGACCTCACGCACATCAACCAGGTCGCGCAGGCAGTGACGGACAAGCTGGAGCATAGCGGCGTCAGTGTGACGTGGACCGAAGTACCCAAGCCGGGCGAGCACTGGTTTGAGGAGTTTCTCCCCACGATCGTCTTTATCCAGATGAGTTTGGGGCTGCTGGCGGTGATCCTCTCCGGCTTCTTGGTGATCAACGTGATCACCGCGCTGCTTTCGCAGCAGACGCGGCAGATCGGCGTGATGAAGGCCATCGGCGGCCGTCCCGCCCAGATCGCCGAGATCTACCTGCGCATGGTGATCTGCTTTGGCGCGGCGGCGCTGGTGCTGGCGATCCCGTTGGGGCTGTTGGGTGCGCGGGTGCTGTCCGTCTTTTTGGCCGGGCAGATGAATTTCGACCTGGTGCGCCTGGCCCCGGATGCCCTGGTCATTGGGCTGCAAGTCTTGGTCGGCATCCTGGCTCCGGTGGTCTCTGCGCTTTTTCCTGTGCTGGCGACCATCCGCAAGCCCGCGCGCGAGGCACTGCAAGATTCAGGGCTGGACGGGGCCGCCGCGCCGCCGGAAGGCCCCTTGCGCCATATGGTGGCGCTACAGCAGCGCCTGCCCATGTCGCGGCCCATGCGATTGTCGCTGCGTAACACCTTCCGCCGCCGCGGGCGTCTGGTGCGGACGCTGATCCCGCTGGCGCTGGGCGGCGCGCTCTTTATGAGCGTGCTCAGCGTGCGCGCCTCGCTTTTTCGCACGTTGGAGCAGACGTTGGTAGAACGGGGCTATGATGTCCAGGTCCAGTTCACCCAAGCATACCCGCTGCGCCGCATCGAGCACGTGGTGGCCCAACTGGACGGCGTGGCGGCCTACGAAGGGTGGACCGTCTATCGGGGCGTGCCGGTGGCCGCGGACCAGAGCCAGGGCGACAGCCTGTATGTTTACGGGCTGCCGCCGGCGACGCGCGTCTATCAGCCCACGCTGGTACAGGGGCGCTGGCTGCGGCCCGACGACACGAACGCGCTGGTCGCCACCACGGGGCTGATCAGCGGCGACCGTTCCTTTGAGCTAGGGCGGACGGTGACGCTGCGCATCAACGGCGAGGATGACGCGTGGCGGGTGGTGGGCGTGGTCGAGGTGATGCAGCCGCCCATCGCGCCCGCCATTCTCTACGCCAACCAGAGCTATCTGTGGCAGGAGGAGGGCGGACATGGCCGCGCCGACCTGGTCCGCATCCTGATGACCAGCCACGACAGCGCGCGCCAGCGTGAGTTGGCGCAGGTCGCCGAAGACCGGCTCCAGCGCGCCGGGCTGGAGGTGCAATCCACGCGCAACGCCAGCGAAGACCGGGTGATCTTCACCGAGCGCTTCAACATTGTCACGGTGATTCTGATGATCATGGCGTTTCTGTTGGCGATGGTGGGCAGCTTGGGGCTGATGGGGACCATGAGCATCAACGTGCTGGAGCGCCGCCGCGAGATCGGCGTGCTGCGCGCCATCGGCGCATCCGACCACGCCGTCATCCGCCTCTTTGTGGTGGAAAGCGTGATCATCAGCATCCTGTCATGGGCGGTGGCGCTGCTGCTGGCGCAGGTCATGAGCCGCGTGATGAGCTATGCCATCGGCATGAACTTCCTGAAAACGCCGCTGCGCTTTATCTTCGACTGGAGTTCGCCGGTCAGTTGGCTGGGGATTATCGTGGTTGTGGCCGCGCTGGCGAGCATGATCCCGGCGCGCGGCGCAGCCCATCTCAGCGTGCGCGAGACGCTCTCGTATGAGGGGTAATCACCGCAGAGTCACGCTGTACGTCGCGTCACAGCCGGTCGCGCTGCCCGGCGCGGGGGTGAGGCGCACGAAGTAGGTCCCGTCCGCGGGGGCGGTCCAGGTGAGCGCGCCCGCGCTCGCCTCGGCCAGTGGGGTCAGCCCGTCGCTGTCGAGCAGAACGGCAGTCGGGGCGACGCCTGTGGTCGTGGTCGTTTCCACGGTGTAGGTCGCGCCCGCGACCGTCTCCACCTGTAACCAGTCCTCGTCATCCGGCAAGTCAAAGAGGCGCGTCGTGGCGGCGTCGCCGGGCGTCATGCCCACGGCGGCGAAGTAGCCGTCGTCCGGCTCATGGGCGTCGGCGGGGCAGAGCAGCGGCGCTTGCAGGTCGAACTCGCCCAGCCGGTCGGTGGCGGCGTAGATGACCTGGGCCGCGGTGTCCACCGCCGTGGGCAGAGGCGACCAACCCAGCCCGTCCTGCCAGTGGTAGAGCAGCAGGTCGTCCAGCGCCAGGTGGCGCGTCTCGGCCCCCACATAGGCTACGGCGAACTCGATGGGCCGCGCCGGGGCAGGCAGCGTCCCTGCAGAAAGCGCCTCCAACACTTGCAGCCGGAAGCCGCGGCCCAGACTGCGCCGGGGCGGGTCGGTCAGAGCTTGGGCCGCGCCGGTGGTCAGCTCGACGCGCACTTGCCCGGCAAAGGTCCCCGCGGGCAGGTTGGCGGTCACCGCGCCGGAACCATCGCGCAGCGTGGCGGGCTGCGCCTCGGAGAGCACGGCCTCGGCGGTGGGGCTATAGCGCCACAGGCGGCGGCTGGCGGGACCGCCATAGGTCGCGGTCCAGGGGTCCAACTCGACGCCCAGCCAGCCGAAGGGGTCCAGCGGCAGGTCGATGGCGTCGCCGTCCCACAGACCGTTGCCGTCGTCCTGATGGACGGCGAAGTGCAGGTGCACGCCGTAGGAATTGCCCGTGCTGCCCATGACGCCGATGGCCGTCTCCGGCGTGATCCAGCCCGCGGCCGTGTCCACGCTCACCGGGTCCAGGTGGCTGTAGCGGGTGAAATAGCCGTTATCGTGATAGAGGAGCACTTCGTCGCCGTAGCCGCGATTGCAGAAGCGCCCGCCGTCGCGGCAGGTCGTCACCACCGCGGCGACGCGTCCCGCCGCGGCGGGGTAGACGGTGATCGGCTCATAGACGCCGGGCGTCGTGGCGTCCGGGTCGCGATAGGGGAAGTCGACGCCGTCGTGGCCGTCATAGCAGCGGCGCTCGAAGCAGCCGAGATTCGTGTGATAGGCCCCAGTGGTGCGCGGGCGTCCGTCCCAGAGCAAGATCGCGCCGTTCTTGGCATAGGTGGGCGCGTCGTGGTCGAACCAGGCATCCACCAGCCCGCCCTCGTCCGTGTCGCGCAGGGTCGCCAGGAAGGTGGACGGCTGGCCGTCATAGGCAAAGGGCAGTTCCAGCCAGCCGTCGCCGCTGGCGTCGGGGAAGCCAACGAAGTCCTGATGCGCCAGGTCGGTGAGGACGCTGAGCGTGCGTCGCGGCGGCGAGAAGAGATAGCCGGGCCGGGCGACGGCCAGCGTGTAGGTTCCGCCCACCAGATAGGGCAGGCTGAAGCTGCCGTCCGGCCCGGTGACGGTGCGGTGCGGCCCGGCCATGACTGCCACATCGGGCAGGGGGACGCGGCCCGTATCCACCACCTGCCCGCTGAGGGTAAAGGTGGGCGGCGCGGTGCGCGTGTGCAGATAGAGGCGCGGCACGCCGGCGCTGCCGGCGGGCGCGAGATCGTCGGCGTCCACGACCAGCGCGATCAACTGCCCGCCCACGGTGAGCGCGGCCGGGCCGAGGGTCGGCCCGCCGGCCTCTCGCCCGCGCCATTGGTCCACCACCGCCACCGAGACGCGGCTGGTGTGGCGCGCCCATTGGTCATGCACAAAGAGGTCGGCGGCCGCGTTGCCGTCGCCGGTGACCAGGTTGGTCGCCGCCGACACAAACGCGAGGACGCGCCCGTCCAGCGCGATGGTGGGCCAGGTCGAGGCACGGTTGGCCTGGGTTCCCGTCGAGGCGACGGAGACGCGCCGCGTCGCGCCGGTGACGCGGTCATAGAGAAAGACATCGTCCACGCCGTTGGTGTCGCCCACGACCAGGTTGGTCGCCGCGGAGACGTAGACCAGATAGCGCCCGTCGCCGGAGAGTGCGGGCAGGCTGCTGTCGCCGTCACCGGGGCGACCGTCCGGCCCGCGCGAGACCAGCACGGTCAGGCCCGCGGCGCGGTCGTGCAAGTAGATTTGGCCGGCCGCGGGCAAGGCGGGCTGCGTGGGGTCCAGGTTGGTGGCGGCAGACTGGAACGCGACTAGGTTGCCGTCCAGACTCAGCGCGGGGGAGGTGGAGGGGCCGTTGGCGTCGTCGCCGTCCGCTCCCTGGGAGATACGGGTCGTCGTTCCCGTAGCGCGGTCGTGTAAAAAGACGTCGGCGGCGTGATTGGCGTCGCCGGGGACCAGATTGCTCGCCTCGCTGGCAAAGGCGACTTGCTGCCCGTCGCCGGAAAGGGCCGGATGCGCCAGTCCGCGGGCGTCGCCGGAGCGACCGTTGGCCTGCGCGCCGTCTGGACCGACTGAGACGCGGGCGACGCTGGCGGTAGCGTGGTCATAGACAAAGGCGTCTTGCACCGCGTTGGTGTCGCCGGGGACGAGGTTGTTGGTCCAGGCGTAGAAGGCGATCACGCCGCCATCCAGCGCAAGCGCGGGCGCGCCGACCCAGCCGCCGCCGGTGACGATAGGCGTCAGATCGCCCGTCGCCAGGTCATAGCGGTAAAGCTCGTCATCGCCCGCCGGGGTGGACGCGGTAAAGGCCAGGCTCTTGCCGTCCGGTGCAAGCGCGACGGTCTTGGCGGGGCCGCCGGTCCACGCGGCCAGCGGCACGGCCAGGGTCGTGGTCACCAATTCGCGGCTGACAAAGGTGTTGTCTTGGACGGCGCGCACGGGCGTGGCCGCGGCGGTAGGAAGGGTGGTAGGCGTGGCGGTCGCGATGGGTGGGAGCGGCGAGGGCGGTGCGGGGTCCTGCGGCGCGGATGGCCGCGCCAAGTTCCAAAGCGCCAGCCCGGTCACGATCACGCCCACCAGCAGCACCCATCCGGCCCGGCGTGGGCGGTACGGCGGCGCTTGTCCTTCACGGTCCATGCGTCTGATTATAGCAGACGCCGCGCGCCGCATCGCTACGCGGCGGGCGACATCTCTGCCATAGCCGCGGTTGCCTAGCCGCCGCTACAAAGCCGCGTTCATTACGCCTCGGTCCAAGCCGCCCCTTCGACGGCCACGGTCTGGGCGACCTTGACCAGCGCGTGCGGGCCTTCCAGCGCCAACAGGAGGGGCAGACAGCCCTCCACCCCGTGGATGGTCTGCCATAGGCCCTTTTGGACGTCGGCGTCCCATAGGCCGGCGACAAAGTTGGTCAGGCCGGCGCGAGCGGCGGTGTCGTCGCCGGCGGGCGAGGCGGTCAGCGCGCCCGTCAACACGGTCGCCGCGCGGTGTACTTGAGTCGTGTGCTTGTCGCCGCTGCTGGCGTTGAGCGCGGCGCGCAGTTGGGGCAGGATGGGCCAGATCAGGTCCGGGCGCGCGGCGGCAAGCAGCGGGCGCAACAGCCCTTCCAGATAGAACGTGATCAGGTTTTCGCCGTCCAACAGCTTGGGCGTCCAGACGCAAAGCTGGTCATAGAGCGTTTGCAGCTCTTTGGTCCATTCGCCGCCCTGGAGCAGCAGCGCCCGGAAGCGCAGCCGGTTATCGCGCAGTTGGTCGTCGTCCACGCGGCTGCCAAAGACCTCGCGTACCCGGTCACGCAGGGTCGGCGCGACGAGGCGATGGTCCAGCAGACGCAGCGCGGGGCCGGGTTGGTTGCGGTTGAGATAGGCTTCCGCCAGCCCCCAGACGGTGGCGCGCTCCGGGTTGCGCTTGTCCAGCGACTTGAGCCAGGTCACCGCCTTGGCGACCTGCTCGTCGGCCAGCTTGGCGTCGCCAAAGTCCAGCAGCGCGGCCACCAGCGAGATGACGCCTTCGCTGCGCGTGGGGTCGGTGGGCGCGATGTGGTCCACCACGCCGGCGGCATAGCGGAGCGCGCCCAGTTCGATCAGCGAGGCCGCCGCGCCCGCCGCAGTCCAGCCGTCGCTGCGGATGGCGAGGGCCGCCAAACGGTCGGCCAGCGCTTTGCGCGCGTCGCGCGGGAGGGCGCGCACGGGCATCAGCCGCACGGCCTCTTGCAGCGTGTGGACCTGGAAGTCCACATCGGGGTTGGCCGTCGGGCGTTTGACCGCGCGCAAGAAGTGCGGGTCATCGCGGTTGGTCGAGATGCCGCTGTCGCGGCGCGCCTCCTGGACGTTGCCGATGGTGGTGAGTTGCTCCAGCATGTCGTCCACCTGCTCGGCGCGGCCAAAGACGGCCACGGCCAAGCGCCGGCTGGTGAGCGACACCAACGTGGCGTATTGGAAGGAGTCCACGCAGCGTTGGAGCAGCCGCGCCACCCGGCGCGGGAGCAGATCGCGCGCCACGCGCGGCGCGATCTGCGTGACGATCTGATGCAGGAACTGGGCGCCGGCGTCTTCATAGCGCCGCACCGCCAGCGCGATGAGTTGGCTGGTGAGCGGGTGCAGCCCGATCCGGGCGACGGTCTCCGCCAACAGCGTGCGCCATTCGGGCTTGAGCATGACCCGGTCCCAGACGCGGTCCCACTGGTCGGCGCGCTCCAGACAGGCAAAGGCCAGGTTCGGCTCGCCGATGCGGGCGGCGGATGCCGCGGCCAGCAGCAGCCGTTCCACCTGCTGTAATTCCTGGCCCGCGGGCCACGCGCCAAAGAGCGGGCTGTGCAGGCTTTGTAGCTCGCGGCGGACGACGGCGACCACTTCGGGATAGGCGGCGGTCTGTTGGGCCAAGCGGTGCAGCGCCTGGTAGCGCGTCTGGGCCGTGCGTGGCTCCAGGAGTTGGGCGACGGTGAGCGTGGCGCTGCCCGCGCCGCCGTCGGCCAGGGCCTGCCAAATGCTGCGCAGCAGCCACGAGTCGGGCTGCCAGATGGCGCGCTCTTCGACGACCAGCTCCGGGTTGTCGGGCTGGACGGCGGCGGCCGCGGCCAGGGACAAAACGGCGCGCTCGGCCAGAGAGGCGGCCACGATCGCGGGCGTCGCCGGAGCCGTCTGCTTGGGTTTACGCAACAAGAGTCCCACGGGTCGTCCTCGATGCGATAGTCAATGGTCGCGGACCGGCGTGGTCAGCGCAAAAAACCGATGGCGGCGGCGAGCAGCGCCAAGAGCAGCCCCGCCCCGGCCAAGATCAGCCCCACGGTCTGGGCCTGCCCGGCCCGGCGCACGCGGCGACCGTGGGCGGCGTGGGCAGCCGTGCCCTGGGCCAAG
The DNA here is from genome assembly GCA_964372065.1 of uncultured Litorilinea sp. Classification (GTDB taxonomy): domain Bacteria; phylum Chloroflexota; class Anaerolineae; order Caldilineales; family Caldilineaceae; genus QEUY01. The sequence goes on along the minus strand of CAYJQA010000180.1, from coordinate 864 downwards.
ACCTCCGGCCGCTGATGGGCCACGCCCTTGACATGGGCCAGATACCAGGCCCGGCGGCAAAACGTCCACGCGCCGATATCGCTGGCGCGCACCAGCGAGCGGTCTTTGGTCATCGCCTAGTCGTCTTCGCCGGGGAAGTCCTCGACGGGCGCGGCCAACTCGGTAATCTCGGTCCCCAGGGCGAACTCCAGCCGCCCCTCAAAGCTGCGCAGCGCGTCGCGCATCTGGTCTTGGCGGAAGGCCATGGTGAGATCGCCGCGGGTGCGCTCCAAGACGCTGCGCAGTACGTCGGTATGGCGGCGCAGGCCATCGGTGATGGAGTCGGGAAAGTCCACGGCGATCAGTTGGCTGTAGACTTCGTCCATGAAATCGAGATATGGCTCGGCCTCGGCGATATGCCCCTGGCGCATGAGGTCCAGCACAAAACGGCGCATCTCGGTGGCGGCTTCGCTCATGCCGCGCAGGTAGGTCGCGCCGACGACGCGCAGATAGGCGGGCGAGGGCAGGGGGCCGCCGCTGACCACGGCAAAGAGCAAGTGCGCTTCCACCAGCTCCTTGAGCGCGTCCTGCGTATAGCCCGCATGGTAGAGCATGGGATAACCGGCCAGCGCATCCACCATTTCGGTGGCGGCGGCGCGGGCGTCGGCGAGCATGGCGGTCGCCGCTTCCCATTCGTGACGGTGAATCGCGCGGATGCTTTCGGCGCAAGCGCGGATCAACGCCCGGCTGCGGTTAAGCGTGGCATCGCGCAACCCATTGATCGCCGTCAATTCGGTGCGGATGTCTTCCACAATCGCGGCCAGCGTCGGGCCGGTGGGGGCATCTGCCATCGTTTTCTCCCCTAACATAACCTTTCGATGATCA
>CAYJQA010000179.1:0-9496 GCA_964372065.1 uncultured Litorilinea sp. | reverse complement strand
GGCCAGGCTGGCTTGCACCGACGCCAAATCGATGAGGAAAAGCAGGACCATGTAGTTGGTAGAGAAGCGTTTAAACATAGTCGCCTGATTTCCGGACCTGGAAGCAACCCAGTTATGGACGCGTCGCCAAAGCTACCCGCGATTGTAGCACGAACGGCGGGGGTTGTAGAAACGTGGGGCACATAACGAGGGCTAGCCTTCGTCACCGGTTGGGAAGCGGCGCAGCCCGCTCAACTGGAGCGCGGTCAGGTAGACAAAACGGGGGCTGTAGATGAGGTACCGCTTCCACAGCCGTGACGGCTCGGTGGCCAGACGGAACAGCCACTCAAGTCCGCTACGCTGCATCCAGCGCGGGGCTTGGGGCTTCATGCCCGCGTGGAAATCGAAGGCCGCGCCGACGCCCATGAGCGCGGGAGCCTGAAGCCGGTCCACGTGGGCCGCCATCCAGCGCTCTTGTTTGGGCGTGCTCAGCCCCACCCAGATGATGTCGGGGGCAGCAGCGTTGAGCATGGCAACCACGGCGTCGTCTTCCTCCGGGGTCAACTGGCGGAAGGGCGGCGAGTAGGCACCGACGATGTCGAGGCCGGGAAAGGCTGCGGTCAGGTTGGCTTGGAGCTTCGCCAGCACAGCCTCGGAACTGCCGTAGAGATAGTGACGATAGCCGCGCGCTAACGAATGCTCGCACAAGGCCAGCATGAGATCGGGGCCGTAGACGCGTTCGACATGGCGGTGGCCGTGTAGCTTGCTGAGCCAGACCAGCGGCATGCCGTCGGGCGTGACCAGCCCGGCGCGGTTGTGGATGGCCCGCAGCGTCGGGTCGTCCTGGCTGAGGATGACGCCGTGCACATCGCGGAGGATGACATAGTGCGGTGTGCGTTCGGCGATCCAGCGGTCAATGACCGCCAGGGCCAGGTCCATATTGACGGCCGTGATGTGGACGCCGAGGACGTTTACTGTGGCAGGCGTAGGTTTGAGCATCGTGATCTGGGGTCGGCGCTGAATAGTCGGTGTGATTGGCTCACTCATAGTGCCTGCCGTGTGTTCGCGCCTTCTCCGGACATCACATAAGCAATGGCCTGGCGGAAACCTAAGACCATGCGCTCATTGTCCCAGTGCGCGATGGTCTGCTTGGCCGAGTGCGACATACATTGGCGCAGGTTTGGTTCGTCCAGCACGCGTTGCATCGCTTCGGCTAAAGCGACGCTCTGCCGCTCGGGCACAATCAGGCCTGTGATGCCATTCTGCACCAGACCACCGGCTGCTGCCCCCACAGCATCGGTAGCGATTACCGGAACGCCCTGGTTGAAAGCTTCATTAACAACCAAGCCCCACGTTTCCTTGATGACCGCCGTCGTAACGGATGGTAATACATACACCCAAGACATGGCGTAGTATGTTGGAGTCTGCTCCGACGGGATGTAGCCTGGAAAACGAACACGATCGGAAATGCCGTGTTCTCGAACTAGTCGGGCAAGATCGGGCTGAGCAGATCCTGTTCCGGCCAAAACGAGCACTGTGTTCTGGCGTACTGGTAGTGTGGCAAACGCTTCGACCAAGTACGGAAGTCCCTTTCCGTCTTCGAGCCGACCAAGATAAAGAACTACTTTCTCATCCGGTGCAATCTCTAGTTGCTGGCGTAGTGCGGCGGTCTCCTCGGCAGGAATGGGCCGATTGTAAGCCGCATTGTCAACGGCATGTGCTGCGACAAAGATGCGATCTGCCGCGACACCTTCAGTTATCAAGTAACGTTTTACGTGTTCACCATATACTACGACGGCATCCGCATGGCGATAGATAAAACGTGTAAGCGGGAAGAAGAGACGATGAATTCGGGTCTGTAAGCGCATCCAGATTCCCGTCCACAAAATGAACGGTTTGCGGCGCAGACGGGCCACAATGTAGGTAATCGGGACGGCAAAGCGTCCATTGATGCACTTGATGTATACATCATACCTCCCGCGCCACAGCTTCCAGGGAAGGCTTGGGGTGATCCGGGTTTGTCCCCAGCGAACGCCGGAAAGATAGACGTAGGAAAAGTCGCCGCCGCTCACCCCGTGTTGCTGTTGCCAATACCATTCATCACCAGCAGAGAAGAGGTGGAAATCAACATCATAGTACCGGGAGAGGATCTCAAAGGTTCTTACTCGGTAGTGGGGGACAATGTTCGTAACAAAAGCGATTTTCAAATTTCCTCCTACAGTACGCAAATCAGCGTCGCGTGGGGCAGCCGCCGTTTCATCGCTACGTTGCCGCCGGTTTGCCCGATTTCGAGCTGTATCGAAACCGGATGCCAACCAATTGGCGCAGTGTCATGATCGCTGATAGTTGTGGCGCGCTCGTGCGTAAATTGACATAAGAAGGCTGTAATTGCGCTCCGCCGTGTAGTGGGCGAGAAAAGTCTCCCGTGCTGCGGTTCCCATTGTGCGAGTATCTTGCCGGCGCAGCCAAAGGGCTTCAACGGCCGCCGCCAAGCTATCCGGATTGCCAGGCTCAAAGAACGCGCCGGTTTGTCCAGCATCAATGATCTCGCGCATTGACCCCAACTGGCTGGCAAGGACAGGTACGCCACAGGCGTATGCCTCGACAATTGTCATTGGGAAGTTCTCGTACAGTTCCGAAGCGAGCAGGAGAAATCGAGCCTCTTTGAGAAGTTCCATAATCCGATGACGCGGTTGTTGGCCTAAGATCTCAATATCGTGCAACTGGTGGGCGGCGATATACTGCTGGATTTCATCTCGAATAGGGCCATCACCGGCGATTTTCAGCGGAATCCCTGCGAGCTGTGTCCACGCCTTTAGCACAGTCATGATCCCCTTCGCCTGCGACAACCGGCTGATGACAAGGACATAGTGCCCTTCTCCAGAGCGGGCGCCCGGATCCGGATAGACAAAGTTTGGCTTGACTGCGATCTTGTCGGCTGGTAAGCCGCCACGGATGAACTTCTCGCGTGCAAACTCACTGAGAGCAATATACATATCAACCTGGTCTGACCAAGTGCCGCGGGCACGGTGATAGGTCAGCATGCTCGCAACCCCAGCGGATTGTAGCCAACTGTCGCGATAGCAACGATGTAGTGCGCCCGACCAGACATGGCCTGCTTGGAGGCAGTCCTCACAAATCTTGCCGTTCCGATGAAAGTTTGCGCCGGGACATAGAAGCCGGTAGTTGTGGAGGCTTTGGACAACGGGAACCCCCGCCTCGCGACAGGTATAGTAAGCGGCGGGCGAAATCAATACAAACGTATTGTGAAAATGGGCCATCTGCGGACGTTTTTCCCGCAATAGTCCGGCTAACTGCGTTTGCGCGTCGGTGGACCAAACCATTGCGCGGGCGATCGCCAGTTTGGACATTTGGGCGAGGCGGTCGTTAGACTCCACGAATTCGCTGACGTCATGGCCGCAGGCTCGCAGGAGTGCCGTCTCATGGTCAAAGACCGTGTCTTCGCCACCGGCCTCTTGGTAGCGATTATGGACAACCAAGACCGGTTTCCGGTTCATTGCCGCGTCCGCCTGCTGTAGTCGGCTCCGCTCAACTTGGGTTTCAGGTGTGTGTATGATGCATAGGCCGGCGGCTGTCCGGCGGCGGGTGTCGCGCGCGTGTCCGGCGTGGCTGCAGGTATTGGCGTGTTAGCTGGGGCATCACCGGTATGCGACAGATAAAGTCCTTGGATAAAGAGATTTACGTCCTGGCCTGGCACAGTGCATTCGCCAGGCTGTTCGAAGCGCAAACCAAACATATGCCTATCCCCTTCCGAGAAGGATAGGTTGGGAAATTCGTAGACCTCTGTGCTGTTGCTGTCGATCGCTTGGCTGGCCACCCCCGTGCCGTCGACATCGATGTGCAGCACCGGCCAGAGTTGGCAGCCCTGCTGGCCGCGGGCTTGTACTCGCAGCGTGTAAAGGCCCGGCTCCACCATGTATTCCGCTGCCGCCCGTCCCGCCCAGAACATGCCTAATTCGCCCGACGAAGAGACTTCCACACCGCCGTGATAGGATGCGGCCAGCGTTGCGAGATCCAAAGTGATAACCGGCTCAAAATCGGCCGACACATAAGCCAATTCCACCCAGTCGACTGCCAAGTCGTTCCTGCCGTTGTCAGTGGCGAACACCAATTGCATTGTGTGGGTGCCTATCTGAGAAAATTCGGCGTGGATTTCGGCGGATGTCCAGTTCTTCCCGAACTCCAATTGTCCCATGATCATGCGATTGATGAAGACATTAGCTGTGCTTGAGGCTGCGCCATAGCTCAACCCGTGGACTACGATCCGATAGCGACCCGGTACGCGCACATACACGGCGGCCGATACCGCATCACCCGATTTGTAGTGCCAGGTTAACGTTCTGCCTGTGCTATCAACCCTGTGTCGCGCCGCGCCCCTCGGGGCCATCAAGCCGTCGTCGATCTTTATTGGATGGTCTGTATCTACTGCCGGAACGCGCACCAGCGACGCGGTTTGCACGCGGGGCAGACATGGTGAATTGAGGATAAGCCCATATTCACCTGCCGCGGCCGGATCCGAGTCTATGAGGAGCATATCATGGTCGGGCGTGATCGTCGCTCCGTCGTTTGCGCTCGAACTGGTCGCGGCCACTAATTCTAGCTTACAGTTTGGATTTTGCGGGTCGTCCAGTATGTATTGCAGCTTGTAGGCGTTATTGCTCAGGAGGAATACCGTTTTCTGCAGATCATAGCGTGCTGTCTGTGCCGGAATGAGCGGTGGGATAAACTCGTGGTTCCACGTGCGAGGATTGCTGATGCGATAGATCCTAACATTCCCAATAGTGGTGGCAAGGAATAGGTCTGCGATATTGTTCCCGTCAAGGATCTGATCGATTTCTGGGCCAAACAGCCACACCTCTCCCTGAGTATGTTGCTTGACGATGGCTTGGACTTCATCAAAGTTTGCAGATGTTTGCCCCCAAGTCTTCTCCAGACCAACGGACTGTTCTGTCAAACTCATCTGGTCAAGATACCATTCAACAGTATGAGATCGGTTTCTTTCTGTCCAAACCACCAAATCCGTTGGTTTTGTATGTTGATGCAGCCAGCCCACGACTTGCTGATAGTTGAAGAGGAGCCAATTATCCGACCGTTTTTCCTCGGTCAGTTCGACCCAAGATAAATTGAAGATAAGAAGTATGACAATTACCGCTCCAACGCCCAGAGGTGTAACCTTGAATGATCCCCAGCGAAGATCGATGCGTTGGTGTAGAGTTTCATAGAGATCGCGCAGGCCGCTCGCAGCCACCATCAATAAGAGCGGCTGTACGACCACCAACTGTTTTGACAAGAACGGATAATGGCCCATTACATCAAGCAGCCAGACGAGCAGTGGCGCAATGGCCACCGTAAGCCAGACAGGCACTTGGTCCGCGAACGACGCACGATGCCTGCCGGCGATAGTCATCGCTACAGCATAGCTACCCCCGATGAGTACAACCGCTAACCCAATCCTGCCTGCGGGCACGAGTTCGTCAAGGATCGCACCCGCGGTCGCCAAACTGATAGACGGCGCTGCCCAGCCAGCGGGTTGCTGCAAGAAATCCCAAATGACCCAAGGTACATAAGTCGCGATTGCGGCTGTCGCAACTGCAACCAAACCAAGGCTGCGCGCGCAACTCCGGCTGCCGCGCTTGTCAAGGATACACATAACCCATTGAGCCAATGAGGTGAGCGCGCAAAAGCCTACTGCAAAAACCGCGTAGGCGTGGGTATAGACACCGAGAATGCCGGTAAGGCCGAAGACAACGATCCCTCGCACGCGGGTGGAGTCTCGCCTCGCACGGATCCATGTGTAGAGGATCGCCAGGTACGCCACGATCGACAAGGCATAGAACTTGATCTCGGCGGAATAGTGAACGTGATAGTCCGAAATCGCCATCAGGAAAGCAGCAAGAAGCCCAACGACGGGACCATAAATCGCTCGTCCTAGTAGATAGCTGAGGAGGACGCCAACGCACCCCCAGATCGCCGTATAGGCGCGGAGTGAGATGTCACCGATGCCGAAGGACTGTTGCCAGAAGTGACGCAATATGTAATCTGCGGGCGGTGCGCTCATATGTGATCGTGCGCCCCGAATTACTGCCCACAGTGTGTCTTGGGCCGCAACCCTGGCTACCCCCACCTCGTCATACCAAAGGCTGCGGTAGTCAAGTTCGTAGAACCGCCAGAATACGGTGACGGCCATAATGAGTGCCAGGACAAGCACTTCTATGGAACGGGCCAGCTGGGGACGACGCAAGCTCACCTCGTCTGCTGATATAGGGGGTGCTACAGTAGGCATCGGAGCCATCAACGTACCGGCTATTTGTGCGCGGCTAACCAGCACGGTTCAGCCGGCAAAGCATCGCAGAGTGGTATGTGAAAAGCAAGGTGGCGAATTTGGGGGCAAGCCTCAGGAGAGTCTCTTTGGCGACATAGGGTATATAGCCGCGCGCGCCCGACCGGAAGGTGTATGAACTGTGGGAGCGATTCGTGATGATCTGTTTCACCACTTCAAAACCGCAGGTTTGTACCAGATGTCGGACTGTCTTTGGAGAGTAGTAGTTGATGTGGCCGACTGCGTCAAACCGGTAGTCCGCCGGCAAACGGATGGTGTCTTCAAGCGGCACTTCGACAAGGATATAGTTGGCGATCCTGCCTGCTTCGTTGAGGAGGCGGCGAGGATGTTCGACATGTTCTACAACATGGCTCAAGATGGCCAGATCAAAGAAGCGATCCGGATAAGGTATGGTGTAGCCGTCAAATAGGCGACACTCGACGAGGGTGCCAATACTTCGCTGCCGAATTGCCTCGATGCCGGTCTGGGATATTTCGAGAGCGAAGTGTTTGTCGCCAAAAGCCGCATCTCCCAGTCGCTGTAATAGTGATCCCTCGCCAGCCCCAATATCACAGATGGTGGAATGTGGAATGTCGCGGCACAAGGACATGACATTGGCCGCTTTATCCTGAGATGTCAGCCACCGCCATTGCGAATCGCTGTTCTCATAGTAGTGGGCATAGTTCTCTTGGAGGCGATCGCTGACATTCATGCGACGGCTGCCTTTGCTGTCTGCGGAGGACGAGAAAACCAGGTCCTCTGTGAAATTCCCAAAGCCGTGCCCACGATAATGCCCAACGGGGCCATGAGGAACATATAGACCAGCGGATTGTCCGTCAACATGGCGATCAGGAAGCTGCCGAGGGCAAGGAGTCCGGCAAAGTAAAACTTGGCTTCGGGTTGACGCAGTTTGCTGGATCTCATCCACGCTCGCCAAAGGCGCGCGAATATCGCTGACAACGACCAAAGAAAGAGCGCAAGTCCGACGACGCCGTAATCATGCAATATGCGGAGATAGTCGTTGTGCGGATGGTCGACGATGAGGATCCCGGTTTCTCTGCTCCAACTTCCCGGTCCTTTGCCCAGCCAAGGTGATTCCAGCCAAGACTCGATGGTGTACGTCCAGAATGTGAGCCGCCCCATAGCGTTGATGGAAACATTGCCGATTCTTAACACGGCATCGCTCCCGAACATTCGTTGCCGGAGAGGCTCATAATACTGGAGAAGGAGGGCGGCCGCAACGGCAATGAGGATCCCCCAAAAGAGGACGCGCAGCCACTGCCCTTTACGTCCCGGTTTCCACTGCGCGGCGACAAACTGGCACAGGATCACCGCGGACGCCATCCGCGAGAGGGTCAATATGGAAACAACGCCTAATCCCATTGCTACCCAAAACGCCCAGCGCGAGCGCCCATAGCGCCATTCGCCGAGAAAGAACGCGGTAGGGATGAAAAGGTATAGCGCAGCAACCCGGCCGCTAACCAGGGTCATCGGCGCAATATGCAGATTCCTCCCGATCAAACTGGCGATTGTGAGCGCCAGTGCGATGACGGCCGCGCGCTGAACGGTATTGTAGATCTTGTCCCAAAACCGAGGTATCAGCCGTGCGAGATGAGCGCTGAGTAGGCTCAACCCCAGAAAACCCATCAGCACCACAAGATTTTGTGCGCCGGCGACTGTGATGCCATGAATAAGTGCCATGAAAAAGGCCCAAATCAGCAAGAGCATGAAGGGAAGCATGGTCACCCAGGCGCGGTGACCGGTGGTAGGGTACAACAACCACAATGCCCAAGCGACTACCGTTATCAAGATCGTCAAGACAGCTAGCCCGGATACCGGGCCGACAGTGACGCGGGCCGGCAACTCGATCAGGGCACAAAGGATCAGCGTGCCGTACAGGAACCATCTGGTGAGGTGGTGGAGGGACAGCCTCAAGCGTATGTCGGCCGTATGACGGCCAATGCCAAGGTTCGTTGTGCTCATGATCTCGCTGTGAACTTGGACTGTTTAGTTGATCCGGTTGATCTCAACCCAGTCGATATTAGCACTTTGGGCACGATTTCCCGAAGGGGGCAGATAAGTGAGCTGAAGAATCGTCAAGCCTGCATCTAATTCCAACTCGATCGTTTGCGTGTACCATTTTTGGTCGCCGCTTTCCCAGCGCAGAACATGTCGCTGTCCGCCCAGCGCCAGCGCGATTTGCAGCGGTGCAGGGGGCCAGTCGATGGCGCGGACCGAGACCGAGTAGACGCCGGCCTGGCGAATGGCGATTTCGGACCGCAGCGAATTATGCCGCCAGTAGAGCACCGCGTATTTGGTCTGGCCCTGGTCCCTGAAGGTAACAAAGGGATTAGGGTAAGATATACCGACTACCTGCACTTCTTCCGCTTCAAACCTGGCCGACCCGGTTTGCAGGAGTTGCCAAGACGCGCGCGGCACAGAAGCTCCCACCTGCCGTATCTGCCAGTCGCGCAGACCGAGCTGGAAGACCAACGGATCAATCGCCTCGAGGTTCGTCTCTCCGGAGACTGCCTGTAGGTGCGATAACTGGGCTTGGGCGCGACGATTGCCCCAGGCGGCAGCATCGGTCAGCCCCCGGCTGACGGCAACCGGGACCTGATCTTGGGGGCGCCTGTGAACTTCATAGAGATACGCCGCCAGCCGGACGTCGTACATGTTGTAGGCGGCAAGCCCAAATAGCGATCTCCCCTGACTTGCTAATAGGAGCAGGGTGCAGCCCAGAACAAAGATCAGTACGGTGCGTGTTCCTATATGTCTAGACAACTACACTGCCCCATGCATTACGGCGCAACTTAGGCGCATCTGATACTTTCGCTTGCGGCGCGAACGGTGAGCAATTGGTTATGTCGCCAGCGACGCCGGGCTTAGGACTCAAGCGGTTAATGCAAGCGCCATTGTGCCAAGTATTCCTGAGCGACTGCCTGCCATGTGTAGTGGCGGACAGTCGCGCGGGCTTGAGCTCCCATTTCGTGAACTCGGGTCGGGTCTTTCAGCAACGTCTCTAGCGTATCCGTGATAGCAGCCTGATTGCTTGGATCAACGCTGTATCCGGATATCCCCTCACTGAAGAAGCCATTGACTGCGAATTGGTTGGCGCAGACGATCGGTAGACCGGCGGCCATTGCCTCAAAATACACTCTTCCGAAAGTTTCCGGG
>CAYJQA010000178.1:5016-9516 GCA_964372065.1 uncultured Litorilinea sp. | reverse complement strand
GATCTGGGCGAAGTCGCTCTGTTCGGGAGTGAGGGGGCTGTCGAGCAGCAGACCGGTCATGCCGATGACGGCGTTCAGGGGCGTGCGGATTTCATGACTCATGTTCGCCAGAAACGCAGCTTTGGCCTCGGCGGCGGCTTCCGCCGCCAGTTTGGCGCGCGTGGCGTGTTCCAGTTCGTGGGCCCGTTTTTCCAGGTGTTGCAGTAACCGGTCGCGATCTTGCAGCAAGCGGATCTGCTTTACGGCGCGCCCCAGTTGGTCCGACACGATCTCGTAGAGCCAATTCTGCTGCAACTCAATCTCAATCACAACATAGCCCAGGAGGTTGTCCTCCAGATAGATCGGCGCGACCAGAAAGGAAAAGCGGCCGTGTGCGGCGGCCAGCGCCCGCGGCAACAGACGTTCTGGCGTCAGCGACAGATTACGCACTTGTGGCCGAACGGCAGTCTCCCGGTTGTACCCAAAGACTTGGAGCCGGGGGCGTGACAACTGCTCGTCGCGCTGAAAGAGACAGATATAGCAGGCTTGAATATGCAGGCGCGGCGTCTCACGGATGACCACATCGGCCAGTTCCTCAAGGTTCTTCGTTGTGGTCAGCGACCGCTCGATGTCATGGGAGACCGTATAGTGATTCTTGAGACGGCTCTCCCGCTGGGCCAAGCGACGAACTTCGGCCTCGGTTAGAAGCTGCTTGGCGTCATGCAAGAGCGCCTCTACGCGGTAACGCTGCCCTGGGTCTGTGATGGCGGAAAGCGCGCCTCTCTGCCATGTCGAGACGGCTGCTTGCCAGATATGGATATGCTCGCCCGCCGGGGAGAAGCGCTGAAATTGCTCGCGCAATACCTCTAGGAAACGCGTGGAGTGGACGTTCTGCACGCTATCAACAAAGGCCGTGACAAGCTGAACATGAGCGTCATGGGAGAGGTGCAAGCCGGACTGAGCCGCTATGTCCTCGGCCTGGGCAACCAGCTCGGACAAAGACTCGTGGAGTGGCGGCCCGCCCGCCGGCTGCTCGCCATCGGCTAGCAGCAGCGGGGAGAACGATCCATTCGATACATACGACGAACAGCCGCACGAGCGCCGGATGACCAGTGTCGCCGGCAATTCGACATCCTGAGCAGGCGAGCCGTCCTTTAAGCGCGCCAACAGGGTCTCCACCGCCCACTTGCCCTGTTCGTAAATCGGCTGATGCACCGTCGTAATCGCGGGCGCGGTGGTGAGCGTGTCATCCGTATCATCGAAACCCGTCACAATCACGTCTTCCGGCACGCGCAGGCCGGATGCCTGCAAGACTTCGATGGCGCCGATAGCCATGGGGTCGTTGCAGGCGACAATGGCATCGGGCAGCTTGCCGTTGCGTTTCAGTAAGCCCGTCACGGCATCCGCCCCGGAGGCGCGGGTAAACTCGCCCGGCAACACCAACTCCGGGTCAACGGGCAACCCGTGTTCTGCCAGGACCTCGCAATAGGCCTGATACCGATCCTCTGCCTCTTGCTGGTGGGCCGGGCCGCGGATGATGGCAATGCGGCGGCAATGGTGGTGATCCAGGAGATGGGTCAAGACCACGCCCATGGCCTGCCGGTTGTCTACCGAAATGTGCGGGATCCTGGAATCGACCGCCGCGACGCTCACCATCGGCACGGCGCGGTAGCGGGTCATAAATTCGGCGAAGCGGTCGCGCTGGGTAAAACCGGCAAATGTATTGGTCAGGATCAGCCCGTCGCACAGCGCCGGGTCGATCAGCTCCTTGACCAACCCGTAGAGCATGTCAAACTGCATATCGGCATATTGCCCTGTCACGCCGGCAATAAAGCATACCAAGTTGGCGTCATGCTCGCGCGCCGCATCTGTGGCCCCAGCCATGAGCTGGACTTGATAATCCTGGCCGATGGAATCGATCAGCAGGGCCAGGGTGGGCCGCTCTTTACGGGTTTGACTTGCCTTGTATTGTGCCATGCTTGAAACACCCGCCCATGGAGTACGCAACGTAGAGTACGCTTAGGCTTCCATTATATAGAGGACGATGACCGATAGCCACGGTAAATGGACTATTCTTCTTAGGACATTTGCGTTAGCTGGGGACGCCGGCTGGGCCGGGTCAGGCCGGCTAACGCCGCGCGCCACACGCCGCCTGTGTTCCCGCGCACACAACCCGCCGGCAACACCCCGGCGCGAAGCTATGTCATAATGGATGTACTCGCTGCTCCGGCCAATCATACCCAAGCGATTGGCGGGTTGGCGCGTCCGGTTCATTCCATAGGAGATGTGACCCATGACTACATTGGCGTTCCCCCCCGGTTTTGTGTGGGGATCCGCGACCGCGTCCTATCAAATCGAAGGCGCCTGGCAAACGGACGGCAAGGGCGAGTCCATTTGGGACCGCTTCACCCACACGCCCGGCAAAATCCTGGACGGCTCCACCGGCGATGTCGCCTGCGACCACTATCATCGCTGGCAAGACGACATCAAGCTGATGGCGTCACTCAACCTGCAAGCCTACCGCTTCTCCGTCGCCTGGCCGCGCATCCTGCCGCAAGGTCGCGGCGCGGTCAACCAAGCCGGGCTGGACTTCTATAGCCGTCTGGTGGACGGCCTGCTGGACGCCGGCATTACCCCCTTTGTCACGCTCTATCACTGGGACCTGCCCCAAGCCCTGCAAGACCAGGGCGGTTGGCCCGTGCGCGCCACCGCCGAAGCGTTCGTGGACTATGCCGATGTGGTGAGCCGCGCCCTGGGCGACCGCGTCAAGCACTGGATCACCCACAACGAGCCGTGGTGCGCGGCCTTGCTCTCGCACCAGATCGGCGAGCACGCGCCCGGCTGGAAACGCTGGCCCGCCGCGCTGGCCGCCGCCCATCACCTGCTGCTGTCGCATGGCTGGACCGTGCCCGTCATCCGCGCCAACAGCGCCGGGTCCGAAGTGGGCATTACGCTCAACTACACGGTCAGCCATCCGGCCTCTGACGCGCCCGCCGACGTCACCGCGGCGCGGCTGCACGACGGCTACTCGCACCGCTGGTTCACTGACCCAGTCTTTGGCCGCCACTATCCCGCCGACATGGTGGACTATTACACCACACACAAGCAGCTCCCGCGCGGGCTGGACTTTGTGCAGCCGGGCGACATGGACGCCATCGCCGTGCCCACCGACTTCCTGGGCGTCAACACCTATACGCGCGCCGTGGTGCGCGCCGGTGCAGAGGGCTTCCCGGAGGAGGTTTATCAGGCGGGCGAACACACCGACAATGGGTGGGAGGTCTATCCCGAAGGCATCTACGAGCTGCTCAACCGGCTGCATTTCGCCTATGGCCCGGCCAAGCTCTATATCACCGAGAACGGGTGCAGCTATAACGTCGGGCCGGACGCAAACGGCCACATCGGCGACTACCGGCGCATCGCCTATCTGGCGCGCTACTTTGCCGCGACCCAGCGCGCCATCCAAAACGGCGTCCCGCTGGCGGGTTACTTTGTCTGGTCGCTGATGGACAACTTCGAGTGGGCCAAGGGCTATTCTCAGCGCTTCGGCATGGTCTGGGTAGACTACGCCACCCAGCAACGCGTCCCCAAGGACAGCGCGCTGTGGCTCAAAGACGTGATCGCAGCCAACGCCGTCACCGTCTAGGCCGCGGCAGCAAGCCACCCACGTGGGCGACGGCCGCTTCGGCAAGCGGCTGTCGCCTATCTTGCGTCCAGCGCGACCAGCGCGACCAGCGTCACCAGGCGCTGGACATCGTCATAGAGCGCATAGCGCAGTTGCGCCCCGTCTTGCGGCGCGCCGGCGCTCCCCACGCCGATCAGAAAACGGGGCGCGGGGTCCGCGGCGCTGGGCGACAGGCAGAACTCGGCGGGGCCGTCGAAGCCGCGCCAGCCGTGCGCGCCATAACGCCAGACGTGCTGGATGTGGGTATGCCCGTGGAAGGCCGCGACATAGCCCGCCGTCTCCAGTTGGGCCAGCGCCATCCAGCGCGCCGCCTCCTGCGTGCGCAGACGGGGGAATAGCTGATCCCAGCGGACGCCGCGCCCCATATGCTCAACGGCCTCCGCGGTGGTCGCGGCCGCGGGCGGCATGTCCGGCGTGGCGTGACAATAGACCACATCGCCCGCCGCATAGGTGCCGGGCCACGTCGCCACCCACTCGGCCAAGGGCGCTGGCAGGCGGAATAGCCCGCTCACTTCCCAATTGCCATAGAGACAAGGGTAGCCGCGCTGGCGCAGGGCTTGGAACATGGCCGCGGCATGGCCCACGTCGCCCAGGCAGACCAGACGATCGGCGTGGCGGCGTTGGGCGTCGGCTTCCACGGCGAGCAAGCCGCCCAACGAGTCGTGTAAGTCCGAAAAGATGGCGTAGCGCATAGGTGCGGTTGGCAGCAGGAGGGGGTTGACAGAATTGACAGATCATTGACAGCAACAGAACGGGAAACCCTATGTTATTCTGAGTCTAGTCACAGTTTGAGCGTCGCCGGAACGGTGACTGTTCGCTGTGCATGATACGCTCTTTAC
>CAYJQA010000178.1:0-5006 GCA_964372065.1 uncultured Litorilinea sp. | reverse complement strand
GAGTAATCATGACCGCCGCCACACAAATCAGCATAGCATGGCCGCGTCGCCGGGGTTAGGCACGTCGTCTACGGTCGTCCGACGGTCTTACGGAACGGTTCCGAAAGTGCTTTGACAGAATTGACAGATAGTTGACAGGAACAGATTGCAGGGAGTCATGCTATCCTAACTTTAGTCGCAGTTGGAGCTGAACCGGAAGGTGGATGGCTCGCTGCGCTTGACCCGCTCTTTACCTCCCTCCATACCAAACTGTCTGTCTTGTCTGCAAAGAACCCGCCGCCTGGCGGGTTCTTTGCATTGGCGCGCGTTGCCGCGGCGGTTCGTCGACCTCAAGCGCGCGGCAGCAACGGCAAGCGGCCCGGTTGGGCGGGCTAGGCCGTAGCAGGGGGCGTGTCGAGCGCACTGCGTCGGTTTTAGAAGCCCAGCGTCGTCAGATACTGGCGGCTGATCTGCGCGCTCAGCAACGGCGTCGGCTGTTGGGTGACGTCGGTTTCGGCAATCAGCCAGCCGCCGAACCCCACCCCATCCAAAATGCGGAACACGGTGGGAAAATCGACAAAGCCGCGCCCCAACTCGGTGAAGATGCCGTGGTCGGAAAAGGTGTGATAGTCCCAGGCTTTTTCGCGGCCTTCGGCCAAGACGTGCGGGTCAATATCCTTGAGGTGCATGGTCTTGATCGCCGTCGCATATTCGCGACAGAAGGGGACCACATCCACGCCGCCCCAGGCCAGATGCCCCGTATCCGGCCCCATAAAGACCACGCCGTGATCTACCATGTCCCAGAGACGGTCAATTTCGCCTTTGGTCTCGATGACGCTGCCCACGTGGTTGTGGAAGCAGGCCGCTACGCCATACTCCTGCGTGATCTTGCCGACCTGGTTGAGCGTCCTGGCGAACTGCTTGAACTCGTCCGCCGACATGGCATCGTCGGGGTGAACGTGGCCCGCCACCTGCATGCGCGTGAAGCCGCGCGGGGTGGTATAGCCGGCAAAGCCGCCGGCGGCCACATACAGCGCGGGGCAGTTCACGGCCTGGGCAAAGGCGGCGAAGCGATGGGCGCGGGCCAGGATCGCGGCTTCTTGGTCGGCGCGCCAGAAGTCCGCGCTCAAATAGCCGGGAGCCGGGCGCAAACCATACTGGGCATAGAATGCCAGCGTATCGGCGGTGGGGCGCGTGTCGTGCGGCCCGGCCGGTGCGCCGTCATAGCCGGCCAGCGCGATCTGAGCCAGGACTTGACCGTCGTCCAGTCCTGAACGGTTCCAGGTGATTTGGCCGCAGCCAATCCAAACGGTCTTCATGATGTTGTCCTCAACTGATGAATTGGTGTACCAAAACAACCGGCGACGCGCGCCCTGGTACATACCGAGTATACATGGGGTTATCTGTGGCAGATACTGTCAATTTCCGTACAATTTCGGCCAAATGTTGCACACCGGCTTGACACTCGGCAGAGCAGATGTCTCATCTCCAGATCATTAAGTGAGAATCAATCTCATTTGTTGCGCGGGGATAGGGCGCGTGTGCTATAATCTCACGATGCGCGGCACACATGCGGATGCGCGCCCCTATGCGAGAAGGAAGACCTGCTATGCCTGGATGGATCACCCCGCCCGCAGTCCATGATGCTGCCAAGCCCACGTTGGAGTTGAGCGGCGTGAGCGTGGCCTATGACGGCGCGCCTGCGCTGCGCGATGTCTCGCTGCAAATCCAGCGCGGCGAGCAGACCGCGGTGGTCGGCCCCAACGGCGCGGGCAAGAGCACCCTCTTTAACGTGATCACAGGCATCATCAAACCGCAGCAAGGCAGCGTGCGGATCTATGGCAGTGGCCCGCGCGGGCATATCTGCGTGGGCTATGTGCCGCAGCGCAACCGCATTGACTGGCGCTTCCCCGTGACGGTGGCGGATGTGGTGATGATGGGCCGTGTGGGCAAGATCGGACTGCTGCGCCGCCCTGGCCGCGCCGACTGGCGGCAGGTGGAAGCCGCCCTGCGCCAAGTGGATATGACCGACTTGGCCCAACGTCAGATCGGCGAGCTTTCCGGCGGCCAACAGCAGCGCGTCTTTTTGGCCCGTGCGCTGGCGCAAGAGGCGGAACTCCTGCTGCTGGATGAGCCGCTGGCTGGGCTGGACATGCCCAGCCAAGAGGCCATCTTGCGCATCTTGGCGCTGCTGCGCGAGCGCGGCATCACCGTGCTGATCGCCACCCACGACTTGAATCAGGCCGCGGAACGGTTTGACCGGATGGTGCTCCTCAACGGCGGCGTCATCGCCCAGGGGACGCCCGCCCAGGTGTTGACCGCGGCCAACCTCACCCGCGCCTATGGCGGTCAACTCCACGTGGTCCACACCGCCGAAGGCGAAGTGCTGGTCACCGACACCTGCTGTGGCGGCGGCGAGCCGCCCGTCCCCCAGTTGGTCGGCATGGAAGACGAGCCGCTGCCGCACTAGGGAAAAGAGAGATCTCACGCAAAGGCATTTATATGAACGATGAAGCGGCGGCAGAGAACTACCACGGATTCACAATCAAGGGACAGCGTGAATATCCGACTCGGGGAGACTATGAACGCTGGTTTTTCTGGGTAAGTCGCAACGACAAACGCCAATTTATGCTCTCCATCAAAATCTCACGCACTCAGGCGGTGATTGTTGGTGGAGATGATGCCAGAATCAGCAGGCTCCTGAAGGACACAGGCTTACGGCAGATTCACGGCAAAATAGACCTTGGTCAATTTCAAGAGGGCGAGCAAACAGAATATCTAATCGGGAGCAGTTCAGGGGAAATAACAACACCAAGCGATGAGGAAATTCAACTTCTCATTCTCCAGGTTCTGGAAAAGGTGAGGCGTTTGGACCCAGTCCGGCAAAAGCTTGGATATTTCGATACCGAAGGCTTCTGCGAGATTCTTGGTATTGATCACGCCGAGTACCTCGCTAATGCTGCACTCTTGCGCGATGAAGGGTATGTTGCGGATTCAATACTTCAGCAAAACACTATCGAAAAAGGTGGGTTGTACATCACACCACAAGGTACTCGCCACCTGGCACAACTTCAAGCGCAAGCGGTGCCTGCCAACACCTCAATCAGAATCCACATTGATGACATCGATAGCTTCGCGGCCGTTCAGCGCGTCACACCCACAGATGTGACAGATTTGCTCACTCAGGATGGCTTCTTGGATTATTCAGAGGACCACGTCCAGATTGCCCTCGAACAGATTCTTCACGAGCCGCTGCACAAACGAGACTGGGGTGGCGAAATCAATGATCTCTACACCGCCAACCTCGTGCTTCAGGGAAGAAGAACTCCTACCGCCTTCCTATTGAAGGGCAATGGGTTGAGAAGGCGTGAGATGCGAATCGCCGATTGTGGGGCAAACGGAGACCAGATAGTGAGACTGTTTGAGTCGCCGGCTGAACTATTCGTCGTTCAATTCGTTGGCAACATCGCTGAAAACGTCATACGAGACGTTGCCGGAAAAGTTCAACAGAAGAGAAACCAAGGGGTCAACGCGCGCTATTGCATTATCAATGGCCAAGACACGGCACGCCTTTTGCTGGCGTATGACAAACTAGAGCTATAGTTGCCATTTCTGATACAAAATTCATAATTTGCAAAGTCGAGCTTAGAAAACCGCACATTGCTCTGCGCCAAACGTGCGGTATGCCTAGCGCACCTACGGAGAGGTCTCACCCCAAGGCGCGGAGGGCAGAGAGAAGGTACAATGGACTGGTTGTTGGACCCCCTATCCTATGGCTTTATGTGGCGCGGGCTGCTGGCTTCGGTCATGGTCGGCGCGATCTGCTCCATCTTGGGCACTTTTGTGATCTTGCAGGGCATGGCCTTCTTTGGCGACGCGCTGGCGCACGCCATCTTGCCGGGCGTGGTCCTGGCCTATCTGGTGGGCTGGCCGCTGGCCGTGGGCGCGCTGATCTTCGGCGTGCTGAGTGCGCTGGGCATCGGCGCGCTCAGCCACCGCGGGCAGGTGCGCGAAGATACGGCCATCGGCATCATCTTCGCCGGGAGCTTTGCCCTGGGCGTGGCGCTGTTGAGCACGGCGCGCTCCTATGCCGTGGACCTGGCGCACATTCTCTTCGGAGATGTGCTGGGCGTGGCGGCGCAGGACCTGTGGATCACCTTTGCGCTGGGCGCGGTGGTGCTGCTCACGGTGGTGCTGCTCTACAAAGAGTTCCTGGTCATGGCCTTTGACCCCACGCTGGCGGTGGTGCTGCGGCTGCCGGTGACGGCCCTGCGCTACCTGCTGCTGATCCTGATCGCCGTCACGATCGTGATCTCGTTGCAGACCGTGGGCGTGGCGCTCATGCTCGCCATGCTCGTAACGCCCGCCGCGGCTGCCCAGTTATTGACACGACGGCTGCACATGATGATGATAGTGGCGGCTCTCATTGGCGCATTTGCCAACATGACCGGGTTATACTTGAGTTACTATGTGAATATCGCATCCGGGCCGGCCATGGTGCTGGTGGCGACGGCGCTGTTCGGCCTGGTCTTTCTGTTTGCGCCCCGCCGCGGTCTGGTCTGGCGGCGGCTGGCGATGCATCCGGCCTAAGTCTCGCGCCCCAACTTACCTATCCAGGAGGCCCCGTGACCATGTCGATTAAAGCTGACCGCTGGATCCGCCAAATGGCGCTTGAGCACGCCATGATCGAACCGTTTGAGGAACGCCAGGTCAGCCGTGGCACGATCTCCTATGGGTTGAGCAGCTTCGGCTACGACATCCGCGTGGCCGACGAATTTCGCATCTTTACCGCGGCCACGGGCCGCCTGACCGTGGTGGACCCCAAGGCCATCGACGAGAGCGCCATGGCCCCCTATCAAGGCGATGTGTGCATCATCCCGCCCAACAGTTTTGCCCTGGCGCGCACGGTGGAATATTTCCGCATCCCGCGCAATGTCATCGCACTCTGTGTGGGCAAAAGCACGTATGCGCGTTGCGGTATTATTGTAAACCTAACACCCTTCGAGCCGGCCTGGGAAGGGCACGTG
>CAYJQA010000177.1:0-9626 GCA_964372065.1 uncultured Litorilinea sp. | reverse complement strand
CGCGCTGGTGGGGACGGGCGCGCTGATCCCCGAAGGCGATGGGGTAGGGCGCATTGTGCGGATGTCCGTGTGCCGGCTGCGGCGCGGGCAGGGCATTGGCCGCCGCATCTTGGCCGAACTGACGGTGGCCGCCCGGCGCGCCGAGTATCACACGCTGGTGCTGGAGACGACTTCGGCGTGGACGGATGCGGTGCGCTTCTATGCGGCTAACGGGTTCGCCGTCACGCACGTGGACGTGGACGCGGCGGAGACCCACATGGCGCGACCGCTGGATCTCACGGCCTAGCCGCACTCCGTCTGCTTGGAGGGCGCGCCGCTTGGCGCTACAATGGGAGCATGTATCGTCGTAGCCGCCGGCGTCCTTTGCCACCCTATGGGCCCCCGCTGAGCGCAGGGGATCCCCGCTATCGGCGGCCCGCCGCCGGTTATCCGCCGCGCAACCGTTCGGCGGAGATCATCACGATCAGCGTACTGGTGGCGGCTTTTCTGCTGTTGGGGCTGGGCGGCATCCTGTGGGCGATTGACGCGCGGCTGGCATTGGGGCCGACGCCGACGCCTACCCCCACGCTGCGGCCCACGCTGACGACGACGCCGGACTTTCGCAGCACCCAGGTCGTGGAAGACTTCTTGACGCAGCGCGCCATGCAGTTGGCCCAAGCGCCGGTCGCCATCACACCCACCCCTGCGGCCGTCGCCATCGCGCCGGAGGCCACGCCGAGCCTTGCCCCGGTGATCGAGAGCGCCACCCCCAACAGTGTTATGCTGCCCGGCGTCATCGCGCCCGGTGAGCCGGTGGGCGGCGACGCCACGCCGACGCTGGACGCCGCCGAGCAGCCCGCGGCGACGGCCTCCGCCACGCCCAACACGCTGTCGGTACCCATGCTGGTGGGCGGCGAGTCGCCGCTGCCCACGCCGACCCTGCCGCCCGCGGCGCCGACGGCGGCCCCGCCCACACTGACGCCCGTGCCTGTCGAAGCGCCCACCGCGACGCCGACCGCGACGTTCCCCCCGGTCACTTTTACGCCGGGCGCGCCGACGCCCTCGCCGACGCCCACCGCCACCGGACTGCCCTATGTGGTCAACCGGCTGCGCGCCTATGTGGGCAGCGTGGCCGCCAACGTTTATTTTGGGCCAAGCACGATCTACACCCTGACGGGGACGATTGACGCCAACGCCGAGGTCAATCTGATCGGGCGCAACCCCAGCGGCGAATGGGTCTATGTCTGCTGCCGCAACAATGAGCCGGTGTGGGCGCGGCAATACGACATTCGCCCCCGGAACAACGACTTGCAGCCGGGTGCGGACGAAGACACCAACCCCAACGATGTGCGCTGGTTGTCGGTGCAGCCCGCGCCGTCGTCGGTGCGGACGCTGCCGCTGCCCACGCCGATCCCCGCCGGCTATTACCCGCTGCCGTTCTATTCACGCGCGGGCAACGGGCGGCTGCCGAGCCTGCCCAACCCGCCGTTCAACCCCAATGCCTGGCAGAGCGTCGCCCAGGCCGGTCAGGCGCTAGTTTCGGCGCCCGCGGTGAGCACGGACAGCGTGGTGGTGGGAAGCGCGGACAATCACCTCTATAGCTTTGACCGGCTCAACGGCAATCAGCGTTGGCGGGTCAACCTGGGGCAGAAAGTGCGCGTCAGTCCCATCATCTATGACGGCGAGATCTTTATCGTGGACGAGACCGGCGTCATGCGCGCCTATCAGGACCACGGCAACGACGCCGTGCAGCTCTGGAGCACGCCCGCGGGACAGCCGCCGCTGACCAGCTTCAACGTCTTCAGCGACACGCTATTCTTGGCGGTGGGACAGGGGATCACCGGTCACCAACTGCTGGCAATTGACCGCGACACCGGCGCACTGATGCGCAGCTTTCCCCCGAATGGCGCGAATGGCCCCGGTATGCGCTACCCGGTCATCGGCGACCAACTGGTCTATGTGGCCGACGGTTCACTGTGGGCGCTGGATGTCTTTGACGGCAGCACCGTCTGGTCGCGGACGGATATCCAGAACTTCACGGCAGGGCCGATCTACGCGACGCCGGGCGTCGCCGGCCTAGCCGAACTGTATGTGGTGGACGGCAGCAACCGCATCTTCTGTCTGGACGCCAACACGGGCGTCGAATTGTGGAACTTTGACAACGGCGAGGCGGCGACGAGCCTGGGCCTGACCAGCGCGGCGCTGATTGTGGCCGGCAACGGCTATGTCAAGGCGATCTCGCGTGAGTCGGTGACGCAACTGTGGCGGGCGGGGGTGGGGGGCACGGTGTTGGGCAGCCCCATGAGCGACGCTGCCCGCGTGATGGTGCTGACGCAAGGCGGCAACTGGACCTATCTGGACCCGGCGACGGGTAGCACGCTGGTCAGCTTGGTGATTCCGGCAGCGGCGGGCGGCGCGGCGGCGGTCAGTGAGTCGTGGCTTTTCTTCCCCGGCACGGACGGCCGTATGTATGCCGTGCAAGGAACGCCCTAAACTCAGGTCAATCTCGCAATATCCGGGACCGCAACCGACATTACTTCCGCATCATGCCTGTGGCGCTGGCGATCTTCCCGCCGCCCGCGACAGAATGACTGTCTATCTGACTAGCTGCAAGACTGGTCAGATAGCTAGTGTACCGATCGTGTGTGCGTCCTAAATTAAAGGTTAACGCTCGAGCTTCTTGTCCGTCAGCGAGATCAACCAGAGCAGATGATCATGGTGGCGTGGCAAGACAGATTTGTGTAGATCGTGTGAACAGGTGTTCAGGTGTAGTGTCTACCAGGTACGCCATTTCAAAACGCTTCCAGTGAGACGGGCTAATCGGAGGCAACCATGCACAGCATATTGACTGATGTCCATAGTGGAAAGAAGAATATCGTCGTCGGAATCGCGCTATTCGTGATCCTCGGTGTCGGGGCCGGTATCCCATTGACCATTGATTTCTTCGGCGGCTCCTTGCTGAGCAGTGAGCAATATCAGGCGTGGAAAGTCGTTCACGGCTATGGGGTCTTCCTGGCGTTCATTAACTACTTCTTCGGCGTGAGCATTGATCGATTGCCCTTGACACGGCAGCAGAAAGAGATTGCCAGTTGGTGCATTCTCGTGACCGGTCTATTTGGCGGTGTCCTGCGACCGGTCCTGTTGCTGCTCTCGCTATTGAGTGCCTACGGCATCTATGCTTCTTTGGGGGAGACGGTGTTCCTCACCATTGGCACCATCGTCTTCGTTCTGGGTCAGACGCATAGCGGTGCATCAGTTGCGCGGGAACAGCCTTTGCCACTCCTCCACTCTCAACGGTAGATAGCCTAGCGTGCACTGGCACACCGGTGTTCCCGGCATCCTTGCGGCGCTCTTAACAAGCCCACGTAAACCAAGTTGTCACGTTCGTGACAACTTGGTTTGTTCATTTTCGCAATAAGGCGCGCACATGGCGACTTCACGCAAGCGCACCGGCGCACCGGCGCAACCCGGCTGGGACGCGCTGCTGCTGGCGCTGTTGACCGTGGCGACGTTGCAGATCGGCGGCTTTGCCCAAGCGGTCGCGCTGCCCACACGGGTGGCGGATGTGGCGCGCCATCCGTGGCTGGGGGGACTGCTGCCGCCCGCGGGGCTGGCCGCGCTGGGCGAGGTCGGTCCCGTGCCCGGCGACGCCGTGGGGCTGCTGCTCCACGCGCTGACGCTGGGCGGGCTGATCGTCTATCTGGCGGCGGATCTGTTGCCGTGGGGGCGGGTGGGGCTGCGGTTGAAGTGGGCCGCGCTGACCGCCATCCTGGTCACGGCGCTTTTGCTGCCGACCGTCAAGCTGATCCTCCTGCGCGACCAAAGCGGCCCAGCGAGCTACACCCACGACGGCGGCGTGATCCAGACCGAAGCCACCATCGTCTATCTGCTGACGGGCAAGAACCCGTATGTGGAAGACTATGTGAATACGCCGATGGCGGAATGGGGCTTTAGCGAATATCGCACCGCGCTCTACCATTACCCCTATCTGCCCTGGACCTTTGTCTTTAGCGCGCCCTTCTATCTGCTCGGCCAAGCGGCGGGCTTCTATGACCAACGGCTAGTCTATCTGCTGCTCATGGCCGTGGCGCTGGCGTTGGCGGCGCGGCTAGCGCAGGGGCCGCGGGCCAGGTTGGCGCTGGTGGCCGTGTTGGGCCTGAACCCGGTGATGAATTTGGACCTGGTCTTTGGGCAGAATGATAGCTTTGTGCTGTGCTGGCTGGTCTTCAGCCTGGTCGCCTGGGAGACCTGGCGGCGGCGCACGGCGCACGGCGAGCGCGGGGCAGGGTGGCTGGCAGTCTCGACGGTCTGCTATGGGCTGGCCTGCGCCGCCAAGCCCACAGCCTGGTTCTTTGCGCCGTTTTACGCCTCGCTGCTGCTGGCGGACGTCACGGGGCCGCGGCCAAGTTGGGCCGGTCTGCGCCAGGCGGCGTGGATGCTGGTTCGCCGTGGTTGGCCCGCGGCGGCGACCTTTGCGCTGCTGGTCGGCCCTTATGTGGTGTGGGATGCGGCCGCGTTCTATGACGATGTGTGGCGCTGGAGCAACGGCCAGGGCGAGACGGGCTATCAGATTTGGGGCTGGGGCGCCAGTAATTTCGTGCTGGCGCTGGGACTGGTGACCGACCGCTTTGACCAATGGCCCTTCTTGGCGCTGGAGGCGACATTGGGGCTGCCGCTGCTGGTCTGGTTCGTCGTGCGCCAATGGCGCGCCAATACGCTCGCCAATGCCTGTTGGCATTACGGTCTATTCCTGCTGGCCTTTTTCTATGGCAGCCGTTTTCTCAACGAAAACTATCTGGGCTACATTCTGGCGCTGCTGGCGGTGGGGCTGTTGAGCGCGCCGCGCGTGACCGTGGACGAAACGCCCCCAGGATAAGCAACATCCCGGCCGCGCGCCGCGGCCGGGATGGGCAGAGATGGCGGTGCCTAGCCTTCTTCGTCGGGCGGCGCGCCGAACTCCGTCGTGGTCAAGAAATCGTAGGTGCGCTGGAAATCTTCCAGGCGGCGTTCGACCGACGCCTGGCTGTCGCGCGCCGCAATCTGCACCAGCGCCGACAACGCCGCTGCCAGCGCAACCACGCTGGGCAACGGCCCCGCCACATCGGTGGGCGCATACATGACCTGGTCGGACATGCGGTTGACCGGGCTAGCCAGCGACCCGACGATGCCCAACGTGGCGCACCCCTTGCTGCGCGCAAAAGCCAACGCCTTGGCCACGCTATCGCCGTAGGCCGTGGCGCTGATGCCGATGACGAGCGTGTCGGGCGCGAGGCTCAACAGCGTGCCGGTCATACGGACGGCGTCGTTGGCCGTGGCTTCGGCGGAGATGCCCCGGTGACGCAACTGCTCGGCGATCATGACGGCTACGGTAGCGGCATAGCCCTCGGCCACCAACACCACATGGCGCGCCGCGATAAACATGTCGGCGACGCGCCGCACGTGCTCCGGCGGGTTGTGGATGAGCATTTGTTTGAGGTTGTGCTGCTCTTGCTCGGCGCGGTCCTTGAAGGCCCCGGCCGGGTCGTCGGCAGACAACTCTTTTGGCTCATATGCGGCGTAGATTTCCGCCTTGACCTGGTCCCGGATGTCATTGAGCAACTCAGGATAGCCGTTATACCCGAGACGTTGGGAGAAACGTACTACGGTGGTCGTGTCCACGCCGACGGCATAGGCCAACTGCGCCGCGGTCATAAACGAGACTTCGTAATAGTTGCTCATGATATAGTCGGCGACTTTGCGATAACTGCGACTTAGATGGTCGTAGTATTCGCGGATTTTCTCCCTATACATTGCCCCTCGTATACCGTGAACGGTTGGCTCGTGTGATTATGGGGCCGGCGTCAAGGCGACGGCGGCGAACGTCCGATCGGTGAAAAGAGCCGGAGCAAGTTCCGCGATCGGATGGCGGGGGCGCACATGCGGTTGGGGAACTTGGTATAACGCACCCAATAGGGGGGACATTACCATGCAACCTGAAGCGTGTCGCTCAAAAAGTATAGGCCAGACGGCCTAGTTTGTCAACCAGATCGGACAAAGTTTGTCAACTTTGCCTGAATTGGTGGCACGCCATGTTTCGGAATCGTGGCGAGAAACGTGATACAGTTGCGGGTCGCGTGAAGTGCGCGCGGGTTTCCTCGCGGGATTGCGCTCGTGCGCCGGCCGTGATAGGATCGCGCCTATGTCTTTGTCCGACCGGCTCCGCCGGCATCCGCTCATACTTCGTGTAGCTGCGCTTGTGCGGAGCGGCTCCGGTCTGGCAACGTTGGCGTTGGTGCTGGCGGTGCTGATCGGCGTCGGAGGCTGGGCTGCCCGTCACAGCGCCGGGGTGCGCGCCCAGGCCGCGCCCACGCTCATGCTCGCACGGCCGACGTTTACCGCAACCGCTGCGGCCACCGCCACTGCCACCGTCGCGGCGACGGCGACACCCACCATTACGCCTACTGCGACGGCGACGCACCGGCCGCCGACGCCGACCTGGACGCCCCTGCCCGCCGTGAGCGCGCCCGCTTCGCCTTTGGCGACGCCCATCGTGGTGGTCCCGCTGCCCGCCTCCGTCTTTGGCCCGCATGTGGCGCCGCCCATGCACAGCGGCGACATGACCGCCACCGTCACCCTCACGGCGACCACTGCGCCCACCCTGACGGCGGACGCGGGCGACGCCGCCGTGGTGACCGCGACCGTCACGGCCACTGTCACGGTCACCGCGCTGCCGGAGACGGTATCGCTCCTGCCCACGCCCACGCCAAGCCCGGCGTCTACCCAGACCATCACCGACGCGCTGGCGCTGCCGTCCGGTGGGCTGGGCGCGGTGGTGGCGACCGCCGAGAGCGCGGTCTTCACGCCAACGCCGGTGCCGGTCGAACCGCCTGCGCCGACGCCGACGCCCGTGTGGGAGCTGACGCCTGACGGCGAAGTCCGCACGGCGCGGGTGCCGGTGCTCATGTATCACTATCTCAGTGTGCCCCCGGCGAACGCCGACGCCTATCGCCGCGATCTGTCGGTTGCGCCCGACCTCTTTGCCGCGCATCTGGACGCCATGCTGGCCGCCGGCTATACCACGGTCACGCCCTATCAACTGGTGGCGCATCTGACGCAGGGTGCGCCGCTGCCGGAAAAGCCGGTCGTGCTGACCTTTGACGACGGCTATCGCGACAACTATGAGAACGCCTTTCCACAGCTGCGCGAGCGCGGGATGGTCGCCGCCTTCTTTGTCTTGACCGACTTTATGGACGAGCAGCGTCCCGAATATCTGACCTGGGACATGGTGCGTGAGATGCACGCGGCGGGGATGTCCATCGAGTCGCACGGGCGCAATCACGTTTCGCTCGAGCACAAGGATAGCGATTATCTGGTCTGGCAAGCGTTGGGCAGTCTGGAAACCATCCAGTATGAGGTGGGCGTGCGGCCGCGCTTTGTCTCCTATCCGGCGGGCGATTATGATCAACTGACCGTGGATATTTTCCGCAGCGCCGGTTACTGGGCCGGGTTCACGACGCAGCAGGGCGCGACGCATCGCAGCGACGACCTCTTTCAACTGCTCCGCGTACGCGTGCGCGGCACGACCAGCGCGGACGAGATCGTGCGGCTGTTGGGGCTGGACTGGTAGCGCCATGTCCTTGCAAGGAAAACGCGCGTTGGTCACCGGCGGCAGTCGCGGCATCGGCCGGGGGATCGCCCTCGCCCTGGCCGCACAAGGCTGCGCCGTCGCCATCCACTATGTCCGCAAACGCAGTGAAGCTGAAGCCACCGCGGCGGCCGCGGCGGCCTATGGGGTCGCCGCGCCGATCCTGCGCGCCAATCTGGCCCGCACCGCGGACGCGCGGCAACTGGTGCAGGACGCCAGCGCCCAGCTAGGCGGGCTGGACATCCTGATCGCCAACGCGGCCAGCGGCGTCGCCAAGCCGATGCTGGCGGTGGACGACAAGGATTGGGCCTGGACGGTCACGATCAACGCCGAAAGCATCCTGGCCGCGGCGCAAGCAGCCGCGCCGGGGATGCAGGCCCAGGGCTGGGGGCGCATCGTCGCCATCACCAGCAGCGGCAGCCGCCGCGTGCTGCCCAATTACGGCATCGTGGGTGTGAGCAAGGCCGCGCAAGAGGCGTTGGTGCGCTACCTGGCCGTGGAGTTGGCTCCCTTTGGCGTCACCGTCAACTGCGTCAGTCCGGGGGCGGTGCTGACCGACGCGTTGGCCGCTTTCCCGGCGGTGGACGCCTTGCTGGACCATGCCACGCGCCACACCCCGGCGGGCCGCTTGGTCACGCCGGATGACATCGGCCAGGTGGTGACGTGGCTGTGCAGCGACGCCGCCGCGATGATTGTGGGCCAGACCATCGAAGTGGATGGCGGCTATGGCCTCATCGCCGTGATGTGATCGATCCCCGCTCAGGCCGGGCGTGGGGCAAGGGGCAGGTCCAGCGTAAAGGTCGTGCCCGCGCCGGGCGTGCTGGTCACGCCGATGGCGCCGCCGTGCGCCTTGACGAGCTGACCGGCGATAGCCAAGCCCAGCCCGCTGCCGCTCCCACCGGTGTGGGACCGGGCGCGATCGCCGCGCCAGAAACGGTCAAAGATAAAGGGCAGGTCTTCCGGCGCGATGCCTGCCCCGCTGTCGGCGACGGCGATGCGCGCATAGCCGTCCGCCGCCGTCGCGGGCAGGCTGGTATGCCCGCCCGCCGGTGTATAGCGCAGCGCATTGCCCACGAGATTGCTCAAGACCTGGTCCAGCCGCCCGGCGTCGCCGTGCACCGCCAGCGGGGCCGCGGCCTGGAGGGTGTAGCGCAGATCGACCCCGGCGCTTTCCGCCTGCGCGCCAAAGCTGGTGACCACATCGGCCAGCAGGTCCTCCACGTCCACCGGCTCCAGCACCAACGGCAATTGTCCCGACTCGGCCAACGAGAGTGTCCGCAGATCGTCCACCAGGCGGGCGAGCGTGCGCGTCTCCTGCAGCGTGGCCTCGATGTGCTCCGGCGTGGGCGCATAGACGCCGTCGAGGATGCCTTCCAGATTGCCCTGGATTATATGCAGCGGCGTGCGCAGCTCATGGGCCACATCGGCGGTCAGGTTGCGCCGCTGCTGGTCGGTGCGGGCCAACTCCTCGGTCATGCGGTTGAACGAGTTGGCGAGCCGCCGGAAGTCGCGCGAGCCGCGCTCCTCGACGCGCGCGTCCAGGTCGCCGCTCGCGACGGCCTCGGCCGCCTCCATGATGTCGGCCAACGGGAGCGCATAGCTGCGAAAGACGCGCGCGCCCACGGCCAACGCCAACAGCGGGAGCGCCAGCGCCAGACCCAGGCCGCCGGTCCAGACGATGAGTGTGGAAGGGCCATCGCCGCCAAACCAGCGAGTAATCACGAAGGCCAGGAGCGCCATCCCACCGGCGATGAACAGCGTCAGCAGCGCCAGCGCCATGAGGACGCGGCCCAAGAAGCGCCGGCGGTGGACATGGCGGGCAGCGGCCATCCACGGGGGCGGGCCCATCCCGGGACGCCAGTCGTGCCAACCGGCGCGCCACGCCTCGTGACCATGCAGCGGACTTTCCCACGAGGACCGTTCCCGCTGTGACCCTTCCCGCCGCAGGCGTCTCATAGGCTGCCTCTGTCGGCGAACTGGTAGCCGATGCCATAGACGGTCAGCACAAAGTGCGGGTCGGCGG
>CAYJQA010000176.1:0-9637 GCA_964372065.1 uncultured Litorilinea sp. | reverse complement strand
CCCGCGCCTCAGCCGCTTCGACCCGCTGCCCCGCATCATCACCTACGATGACTTTGACGGCGGGTGTCAGGGCTGGACTCCCCTCATCGGTAACTACGAAGATAGCCTCGACTCCGTCTTGCCGCCCTACTGGGACCTGCGCGGCCCCATGTTGAGCAATCTCACCGTCTGGGACACCGGCACGGACGGCTCCGCCGCCGGCACGTATGCCCTCAAGTTGGCGACGCGCCCGCGCCAAGGCGGCCTGGCCATCGCCATCAAGCGGCTGACCTTCCGCCGTCTGGCTCCGGTCCGCCTGGAAGCCTACTTCACGTTCAAGCCCGAAGCGTCCGAGCTGCGTCTCTCTGAAACCGATGTGCGCGCCGTGGGCGTGCTCTTTGACCTGCAGGACGTCGATCACCCGGACCGCCCCGCCGAGCGCGTGATGCCGCATATCCGCTACCTGAACGCCCTCCACGGCGACCAGGTCGGCAAGTGGCAGTTCAAGGCCGCGCGTGAGCCGTTCCGCGACATCGGCGGCACGGGCAAGACCAAGTCGCACTTCCACCTAGCCGCCGAAGGCTGGGAGGACATCCCCGGCGGCGACCAACTGCTTTGCTATAACGAAATCGCCACCAAACACAACTGGCACTATCTGCGCCTCGACTTCGATCTCGCCACCTGGTCGTTCCTGCATCTCCAGTGCAACGACCGCGTCTTCGACGTCAACGCCATCGCGCCCATGCGCATGCCCGCCATGGCGAACCTGTGGTGCATGTTAAACACAGTCTTCTTTGTCGAAACCGATCGCGATAAGCGCGCCTTTCTCTACCTCGACAGCATACTCCTGTCCAGTGAGGGTTAACCATGTTAGCACGTCTGCTGCGTCTGTCCGCAGCGCTGCAAGCTGCCGGCGCCGACGCGTACATCGCGGCGTTACGCCCCAACCAGCTCTACTTTGTCCGTGCGGCCGAGCCCGTCTCCGACCTGCCGCCCGTCGCGTTCATCTTGTTGGCCCCGCCCGACTTGGTCATCGTCCCCGGCACGCCCTTCTACTACGCGTGCCGCGACCACCTGCCCGGGATGGAGTTGGCCCCGACTGAAGTCGGCGGCCTCGAAGCCAACGACGCCCTGGCCGCCGAGATCCGGCGGCGCGGCTACCGCCATGTCATCGTGGATGCGGTCAGCCGTGAGACCGAGGCCGCGCTGCGCCAAGCTCTGCCTGGCGTGGACCTCACGCTTGACGCGACCTTTGGCTCGCGCCTGCGCCGCCCCAAGGAACCGGGCGAGTTGGAGACCATCCGCGCCGCCGCGGCTATCTCCGACTTGGGTATGATCGCCGCCTTCCGCGCCGCGCGGCCCGGCGTCAGCGGCCGCGACATTGCCGCCGAAGCCACCGCGGTCATGCTGCGCGCCGGGGCCGAAGACGCCGATCTCCAGGTCGCGGTCGGCCCTGCCACCGCCTACATGGGGACCGGCGACTGGGTCTATGCCCCGCGCCGCGTGCTCCAGCCGGGCGACATGCTCCTAGTGGACATGGCGATCAAGTACCACGGCTACTTGGGTGACCAGACGCGCACCGCCATCATCGGCGATGCCAAACCGGAGCGGCTCGCCATCATCCGCGCGGTCCAGCAATGTTACCGCGCCACCGTCTCAGCCATGCGTCCCGGCGCGGCCAGCCCCGACCTCTATGCCATCACCACCGATCTCCTGCAAGGTCGCGGCTGGCGGCAGTACTTCCCGCACCACATCTCCCACGGGCTGGGCCTCGGCGGCGACCTGCCCCGCGTCTCGGCGACCTCCACCGATGTGCTCCAAGTCGGCGATGCGCTCTCGTGCGAGCCGGGCGTCTACATCCCCGGCCTCGGCGGCGCCCGCTTCGAGAACATGCTCTACCTCGGCCCCGACGGTGTCGAGGAGCTTACCCATTCGCCGGTCGATCCCGTGGTCGGCGGCTGACCCCACGAAAGGCAAGCTCGATGCGCTTTGGCATGAGTGGCTGTTTCCTGCCCGAAGACATGAATGACCTCTCCCCGGCGATGTGCCGGCGGGCACGCGACCTGGGTTTCAGCGGCATCTTCACGCGTTTCCGCGCCAACGATCCCCACACCACCCCGCGCGCCCAGGCCCAGCGTGTGCGCGACCTGCTGGCGGGTGAAGGGCTGCGCCTTTTCCAGGTCACGGGCTACTGGCAGAACCTGGTGACGCCGGACGAGACGGCGCGCGCCGAATCCGTGCGGACACTCCAGGCGGCGTTACGGCTGGCCGGGTGGCTGGGCGCGCGCGGCATCGACACCGGCCCCGGTTCCATGCACCCCCAAGGCCCCTGGTTCCCGCACCCCGACAACTGGACGCCCACAGCCCGCCGCCAATTGGTCAAGTCGCTCAAGGAGGCTGCGCCCGCCGCGGCCGACGCCGGCGTCTTTCTCAGCCTGGAAAGCCACCAGTTGGTCACGCTGCAAACGCCCGAAATCACCAAAGCCATCCTGGACGAGGTCGATTCACCCTGGGTGCGCTGCGATTACGACTCGGCCAACTGGATCACGCTGGAGACCGTCTTCGACACGGCCGCCGCGCTCAACCATCACTTCGACCTGTTGGGCGAGTACATGGTCTCCTGTCACGCCAAAGACATCTGGATCGAGAACAAGCTCGCGCTCCACTTGCAGGACGGCTGTCCCGGCAAGGGCCTGATGGACTTCCGGACGCTCTTCCGCCGCATGGAAGCCCTCAACCCCGACTATCCGGTCATTGCCGAAGGCAACAGCACCGCCGAACTGCCCGCCGTGAGCGCGCTTTTTCACCGCATCGCCCAAGAACTCAACATCCGTGTCCTTGCCGCCGGCGAAGAGCCGGTCTAGAACGCAGCCGCCATGCCAAACCTACGCTTTGCCGCACCCAAAGAACGTCGCGTTGCCATCGTCACCGGCGGCGCACGCGGCTTGGGCCGCGCCTGCGCCCTCCGCATCGCTGAAGAAGGCCGCGACATCGTCATCGCCGACGTCCTAGACCAGGGCCACGCCGTGGCCGACGAGATCATTGCGTTGGGGCAGCGCAGTCTCTATCTGCCCACCGACGTTGCCGACGAAGCTGCGGTCTACCGGCTGGTCGAGCGTACCGTCGCCGAATTTGGTCGGCTAGACATCCTCGTCTGCTGCGCCGGGGTCTTTGGCCGCGAGGTTCCCTTCCTGGACCAGACCTCCGCCGAATTTGAGCGCACCATGCGCATCAACGTTTTCGGCGTCTACTATGCCCACCAGGCCGCCATCCCCCACATGCTGCGTCAGGGCTGGGGGCGCTGCGTCACCATCACGTCTGGCGCACGCCACGCCGCGACCCACGTGGTCCCCTACGGCGTTTCCAAAGGCGCGGTCTATTCGCTGGTCGGCGCGCTGGGCAACGCCTATCCCAAGGAGGGTGTCTTGGTCAATGGCGTCGAGCCGGGCCGCGCCCTCACGGATATGGTCGTCCCGCGCTTCACGCCCGAGTTCCTCGCCAATCCGGGCGTGCCCATCGGGCGCTATTCGGACGCCGAGGAGGTCGCCGAGGTCGTGGAGTTCCTCACCTCTGAGCGCAACACCTACACCACCGGCTCCGTCTGGAGCGTCAAGGGAGCGAGCGGGTGACGCGCGGCGCATGTACCTACGGGCGCGTGCCCCATGCCTGAGCGGGGTCCTGTGCCCGACGCAGCCGGCCCGGGCTACGCGGCCGTCGGCCTGTACCACCCCAAGAACCTGAGCAACGTGGGCAGCGCGCTGCGCGCCGCGGCCTGTTTTGGCGCGGCCATGTTTGTCGTCGCCGGGGCGCGCTATCGCGTCCAACGCACGGACACCGCGCAGACCTACCGCCACCTGCCGCTGCTCCAGGTCGCGGACCTGCACAGTGTAGTCCCCTTCGACTGCGTCCCCGTCGCCGTAGAAGTGCTCGCTAACGCCGTTCCCTTGCCCGTTTATACGCACCCGGAGCGCGCCTTCTATGTCTTTGGCCCCGAAGACGGCGAACTCGGCCAGTCCGTCTTGTCATGGTGTCGCGATGTGGTCTATATTCCCACCCATCACAGCCTGAACCTGGCCGCGGCCGTCAACATCGTCCTCTATGATCGCTTGGCGAAGCAGCGTTCGCCGTAGCCGCGTCTGCTCTCGCCCGTCTGCGCCTGTTTGACACGCGCCGGATCACCGCCTATCATGCGCCTACCCAGCATCGCACGCTCAACCTCACCATTCCAACCGCTGCCGGCCCACTAGCGAGACCCGCCATCATGCGTATCACCGACATCAAACTGCACACGCTGGAGAACGCCGACCTGCCCGGTCGCACGCTCAAGCTCGTCCAGATCCCCGATCTGCTCCGCATCCAGTACACCCACCGCGGCCAGTCCAGCGGCCAGCCGGCGCGCCAGTCGTTCTTGGAAGTCGTGACCGACGAAGGCATCACGGGCCGGTGCACGACCAATATGCTCCCACATCAAGTGGAAATCCTACGCAATCAAGTGCTGGACGAAGACCCGTTGCAGCGCGAGCGGCTGTACCAGATGCTCCACAAAGGCACGCGCTGGCTCTATCAGCCGCCGGGCTGGTTTGGCGACTTCGACAACTGCCTGTGGGACATCTTGGGCAAAGCCGCCGGTCTGCCCGTCAGCGCGCTCATCGGCCGCGTGCGCGAACGCTTCCCGGCCTATCTCACGGGCGGCGACGGCACGACCGCCGACTATCTCCACGCCATCGAGCAAGGCCGCAGCTTCGGCATCACCGCCTACAAGTTCCACACCTACAAGGGCGGCAAGGCCGACATCCCCATCTTCCAGCAGGTGCGCCGTGAAGTCGGCCCGGACTACGCGCTGATCAACGACCCGGTCTGCTCCTACGACCTGCGCGAAGCCATCGAAGTGGGTCAGATCATGGAAGAACTCGGCTTTGTCTGGCTGGAGGAGCCGTTCCACGAGCAGAAGATGAACCTCTATCAAGAGCTTTGCGCGACCCTGACCATGCCGGTCATGGCGAACGAGATGCTCATGCATGATGTGGGTCTCTCGGCTCAATGGCTGATTCAAGGGGCCACCGATCGTCTGCGCGCCAACGCCCGCCACGGCACGACCCAGGTCCTGAAGATGGCCCACTTCGCCGAGCTTTACGGGACCAACGTGGAGTTGAACGGCCAGGGCGGTCTCTTCGGGCTAGTCCACGCCCATCTTGGCTGCTGCATCGACAATGCGGACTATTACGAGAACTTCTATCTCACCGCCGACGGCAACCGCGCCCAAGGCGAACGCTGGGGGCTGCTCAACGCGCCCGTCATCGAGGACGGCCACCTGGTCCCGCCCACGGGTCCCGGCTGGGGCGCGGTTTGGGATGAAGAGCACTTCCAACGTCTGATCGTCGCCACCAACTAGCGGGAGTACATGGATCGCATGTCCGAGTCCCCGGTCGTCACCCTTGCCAAACAACTCATCGCCATTCCTTCGCCCAGCCAGATCAGCAACCAAGCTATCGCCGACTGCCTTGTCGCAATCTTGCGCCAGGCCGGTTTTGAGACTGAAGCCCTCGCCTACGACGATGGCGGCGAGCGCAAGGTCAGCCTCGTTGCCCGCAAGGGCGCGGGCGCGGGTGGATTTGGCCTCTTTTCCCATTCCGACACGGTTCCCGGCGGCGAAGGTTGGTCCCCGTTTGCGCCGCAGATCGAGCAGAGACGGCTGTTAGGGCGCGGCTCCGCCGACATGAAAGGCCCGCTGGCCGCGACCCTCGTGGCCGCGGCCGGCTACACCGCCGACCAACTGCGCCGTCCGCTAACCCTGGTCATCACCGCCGACGAAGAAATCGGCTATGGCGGCGCAAAACAGGTTGCGGCCGCGTCAAAGCTGCTCCAGGGCAACTGGCCCCAATTTGGCGTCGTTGCCGAGCCGACCCGTCTGCGCCCCGTCTACGCGCACAAAGGCGGCGCACGGTTCAACGTGACGGCCCGCGGCCGCGCCGCCCATACCAGCACCGACAACGGCTTTTCCGCCAACTTCGTCATCGCGCCTTTTATGGCGGAGATGGCCGCGCTGGCTCCTGTTTTCAAGACCGACCCCCGCTTTCAGAACGCCGAATTTACGCCGCCGACCAATGGCTTCAACATGGTCGTCACCGACGGCGGGACCGCGGCCAACGTCTATGCGGCCAAGACCGTCTGCACCGTCGGGCTGCGCACCATGCCCCACGACCATCGCGAGGAGGCGTACCAGATGATCCTCGCCGCCGCGGCTAAGTACGGCCTGGAGGTCGACTGGTACAGCTTTGACCCGTTCTATGTGGATCGGTCCGCCACAGTCGTGACCGCGGCGCTGGCGGCCACCGGGCTGCCCGCGGCCGAAAGCGTCCCGTTCGGCACCGAGGCAGCCGTCTTCAAGGACTTCACCGAGCTAGTGATCCTCGGCCCCGGCGACATTGCCCAGGCCCATACGATTGGCGAATGGATCGACATCGCCCAACTGGAAGCCGCAGTCCAAGTCTACCGCCGCCTGATCGACCGCTTCTGCGTCACTGGTTAGCGGCGGGTAGGCCGGCGCGCGTTGCACGGCGTCAACTAATGTTGCCGCCAACAGCCAAGATTCCGTACAAGCCGCACCGAATTGACGATTCTTACGTCAAACTGTGTTAGAATCGTTCATCAGAATGGCCGGCTGCCTCTCGGGGCGCGCATTGGCGTAGGCTTGTCCCAACCGAAAGCATGACTAAGAAAGCAACCAAACGCAGGCAATACAAGAGTACGCGCAAGTCGGGCCAGCCCGTGCTGCCACACTTTGTGGTGCTCTTTGGCTTGTCGCTCGTCGTACTGATGACTCTGTCGGCCTGGTGGATGTCCATGCCCGCCGCCGAGGGCGGCATTACTACCGGCGAAACACAGGCCGCCAATCAGGGCGCGTTAGCGGCGCAGAGCACGCGTGTCGCTGCGGTCGCGGCCATGTCGCCGCCCGCTACCGCCACGCCCATCCCCACCGCGACGCCGATCCCACCCGAATTTCCGCTGCCCACCCTCACCCCGACCAGCGTGCCCCCTGCGGTCGCCGGTCGAGCAGTTGAGGTGAGCGGCGACGTCACGTTGCGCCTGGTGGTAGGCCGTGGCGACTACGCGACGACCGGCCGCCCCGTCGTTTTGAGCGTCCCGCCGCGCGAAGTGGCCTTGGGCGAAACCAACATCAGCGCCGGCGACCAGTGGTGTATGCAAGTGGGTATCAGCACCCTGCTCTTCGACCTGACCTATGCACTCGAACCCAACAGCCAGACGCTCAATGTGGGCGGCAACCTGGCGCTGCATGACGGCTTCTGTGACAAGCCGGGCACGCAGCGCGCCGTCAGCGCCGTCGCCGTGGCTGTTCCCGTCGGCGCATCGGCCCGCGTGGTCCACACGCTGCAATCGGACGAAGGGATGCTCGACATGACCAAGGTGCTCGACACCAATACGAGTCTGTACGTCGAATTGCTCATCCGCAACCCCATGCCGCGCTAGCTTGCGGCAATGCTGTCAGTCACAAAGCCCTCGGCGCGCTCAACCAGACGCGCCGGGGGCTTTTGCTTGGCAGGCCGCGCAACTTGACGCCCGTCGCTGCCCCGCATACCATTGTGGCGGGGCATTCTCAAGGCCTTGCCGGCAGCACGCCTTTGCTGCTCGCATCAACGAACGCAGCCTCACATGGCGCAGCGCCGGTGAGGCGTCATCCGCCGTCCACGCACAACATCCACGAATAGGGGATTCATCATGCCGCCAACTACCCGCGCCCGCGTCGGCCTTTCCCGCGGGACCGACCGCCGCCAGACCGTGCGCCGCAGCCTTGAGTTGGTCGCGGATGACATCATCCCTAAGCTGCGGTCCCAACTACTGATCAAGCCCAACTTCCTCTCCAGCGCCAACCAGGTCGCGTCCAGCCATGTGGACGCCGTGCGTGGCGTGTTGGACTTCCTCGCCGCCGTGCCTACCCCGCCCCAAGAGATCATCATCGCCGAAGGCGGCAACGAGGCCTATTCCGGCGAGGCCTTTGACAACTTCCACTTCCGCGCCCTCGTGGACGAGTCGCCGATCCCCATCCGTCTGGTCGACCTCCATCAAGAAACGGAGTGGGTGGAGACGCCCGTCGTGCTGGCCGACCGCAGTGAGGCCACGGTCAGGATGCCCAAGTTGGTGTTGGACTGCCCCTGCACACTCTCGCTGGCCGTGGCTAAAACCCATGACGTCTGCGTCGTCACGTTGGCGCTCAAGAACATGATCATGGGGACGATCCACAAGCAGGACCGCGTCAAGATGCACGGCTTTCGCAGCCACGCCGAACGGTCCTTACCCGAAGAAGCCCAGGTGCTCAACATCAACCTGATCCGGCTCGCCCGTTATCTGACCCCCGCCATCTCGGTGATTGACGGCGTGCAGGGCGTACAGGGCAACGGTCCCGGCGGCACTGACGCCGTCGACCTGCGCTTGGTCGCGACAGGGGTAGACGTCTTTGCCGCCGATGCGGTTATGACCAAGGCGATGGGCTTCGAGCCGTTGAGCCTCGGTTTGCTCCATTACGGCCATGCGTTAGGGCTGGGCGTTGCCGACCTTGCCTGCATCGACGTGCTGGAAACGCCCGTCGCCGCCGTCACGCAGCCCTTCAAGCCGCATGACACGACGCCGCTGCAAATGCAGTGGCAGGCCGATGCGCCGCTGCTGGCCTATCTGACCGCCTAGCACGTGCGACACCTGAATTGATAGGGGCCGGGGACAAGTTCCCCGGCCCCTTCCTTCATTGTTGGCCCTACTTCCACACCAGCGCCACGCCGGTGTAGACGTCCGGCTGGCGCAACAGCCCTTCATACGCCTGTTTGATCTCCTCCGGCGGCAGCCGATGTGAGATCAGCTCCGCCAAATGGAGTTGGCCGCTCCGCAGCCAGGCGAAGATGCTCTGCTGTTTGCTGTATTGTGACGTGCGCTCACCGGTATCGGGGTAGATGGGCACGCACCATTCCAGCGCGCCGCGCATGGTGATCATGCGCAGGTGAACATCCGACAGCAGCGTCGTCAAGTTACCCTCGACCGGCACACGCGGCGACCCCAACAGCACCAGTTGCCCAAACGTCGCCGTCGCCTTAAGCGCCTGCATCACCACCGCGCTGTGCCCCACGGCATCCACAGCGATGGCCGCGCCCTTGCCGCCGGTAATCTCCATGATGGTCGCCTGCGCTTCCTCCGGCGACCCGCCCACGGTGGTGGGGATACCGCACCGCTCCGCCAACGCGCGCCGCCCGGCCACCGGGTCCACCCCGATCACGCGGCACCCGCGCAGCGCGTACAACTGCGCCGCCAGGTTGCCCACCATCCCCAGCCCAAAGACCGCCACCCACGGCGCTTCACGAATCTCGCTGACCACGATCCCCGTCATGGCGACGCCCGCCATACGCGACGCCGCCGCCAGCACCGGGTCGAGGTCGTCCGGCACACTGACAACAAGCCGCTGTTCATTGAAGACCACGGTCGAGCCATGATTGGCGTAGGTGAAGACGCGCTCGCCGACCGTGACGTGTTTCACGCCCGCCCCGACCGCCCGCACGATCCCCACGTTGCCGTAGCCGGACCGCCAGGGATAGGTACACCACTGGCCGGGGATAAAGACCCTCGGCTCCTTGCCCGTATAGTTAGCCAGTTCCGT